>DDMR01000071.1:383-10380 GCA_002340925.1 Actinobacteria bacterium UBA2541 | reverse complement strand
TCTGGTGCTTCGCCGGCAGTGCCTTCAACTTCTTCATGGCCCTCGTGACCAATTAACAAAATGGTTAAATCCTCGGCTGCAAAGCGCTTAACTTCGTGGTGCACCTTGGTCACAAGCGGACAGGTTGCATCAATCGTCTTTAAGTTTCGAGAAGCGGCACTTGCATGAACTGCTGGTGAGACACCATGGGCTGAGAAAATTACGGTCTGACCTTCTGGCACTTCATCATTCTCGGCTACAAATATTGCACCGCGAGCTTCAAGTGTGGCGACCACGTGTTTGTTGTGGACAATCTCTTTGCGAACATAAACCGGTGCACCATATAGGTCGAGAGCTTTTTCAACGGTAATAACTGCGCGATCAACCCCTGCGCAATATCCGCGAGGGGCGGCTAATAAAACCCGTTTCGTCCCTAAAGTCATTTGCCAAGTCTAATTGGTATCCCGATTACTATCGACCTGTGCCAGACCAATCCGAGCAGCCAGAGAAACCATTTACCGTTCGCGCTATCTCTGAACGTATTGGCGCAATCGTTGATGGCCTAAGTGAAGTCTGGATTGAGGGCGAGCTATCTGAGATAAATGTAAGGCCAGGTTCGCCGACAATATTCATGCGGCTGCGTGACACCAGCGCAGATATGAGTATCTCAGTCCGCTGCTTTAAGAATGTTTTCGATTCAGTTGCACCGCTAGAAACAAATGCTCGTGTCGTGATTCGCTCTAAGCCAACTTGGTGGACCAAGAACGGTTCGCTCTCATTTAATATCTCCGAGATTCGCCAAGTTGGTGTTGGCGAATTGATGGCCCGCCTGGAAGCTTTAAAGAATCTATTGGCGAGCGAAGGGCTCTTTGATTTAGATCGGAAGAGAGCGCTGCCATTCTTGCCAAATGTTGTTGGATTAATTTGTGGGCGAAATAGCGATGCCGGTAAAGATGTTGTTGAAAATGCTAAACGGCGCTGGCCGAGTGTGAAATTTGAAATTCGCGAAGTGGCAGTTGCAAACGCTGCGGCAGTCTCTGAAGTAAGTGAAGCACTCAGTGAGTTAGAGGCTAATCCAGATGTAGATGTAATTATTATTACGAGAGGCGGCGGCTCTTTTGAAGATCTTCTCCCATTCTCGGATGAATCATTATTGCGATTAGTTGCTAACTGTAAAACTCCGATCATTAGCGCAATTGGTCACGAGAAAGATTCTCCACTTCTTGATTTAGTAGCAGATTGGCGAGCCTCAACTCCAACTGATGCCGGAAAGCGAGTGGTGCCGGATATGGATGAAGAACTCGCTAATATTTCAAATCTTCAGAATCGAGCAGATCGTTTTCTTCAAAATCTGATTACTTTTGAAGTTTCAAAAATCAAAGGTTTCATGGAGCGTCAGATAATGCGCGAGCCCCAAACAATCGTCACCACCCGAGTCGAAATTATCACGGGCCTGATTGCTAGATCACATAGAAGTATGACTGGCCGAATTGCAATCGCGGCCGAAGAAATAAGTGGACTACGGACACAGGTGCGCACTCTCTCCCCACAAGCCACTTTGGATCGTGGCTATTCAGTAGTGCAAAAATCAGATGGGTCGGTTCTTCGCAAAGCTAGCGAGGTTAAGCCCGGTGAGAAACTTCGACTGCGATTGGCGCAAGGCGAAGTTGGCGCGATTACGGAGTAGATTACGAATATGGCCGCCACAAAAGACTCTGCTAAAGACCCAGCAAAATTAAGTTATGAAGAAGCCCGCGATGAATTGGCCAAGGTTGTTACAACTCTGGAATCTGGGCAAGCAACCCTCGAGCAATCTCTGGCGCTCTGGGAACGTGGCGAAGAGCTTGCAAAGATTTGCCAGCAATGGCTTGATGGGGCAAAGGCAAAATTAGCAGCAGCAAAACCAGAATCGGATAAGTAAATGCCAGATTTTAACTACAGCGATCTCCTGCCAATCGGTCCAGATAAAACAAAGTATCGCCTGGTAACAACTGAGGGTGTTTCAACTTTTTCCGCCGAAGGTATGGAATTCCTTAAAGTCACTCCTGAAGCTTTGGAGAAGTTAACTTCAGAAGCGATCCACGACATCAATCATTATTTGCGTGAAGAGCATCTAACCCAGCTCGCTTCAATCTTGAAAGATCCAGAGGCTTCGCCAAATGATCGTTTCGTCGCTTTAGATCTATTGAAGAATGCAAATATTTCTGCTGGTGGAGTTCTGCCGATGTGTCAGGACACCGGAACTGCCCTGATTATGGGAAAGAAGGGGCAGCGCGTTCTGACTTCAAAGAGCGATGCCGAATCAATTTCAAAGGGTGTTTATGATGCATATACCTCTTTGAATCTTCGCTATTCGCAGCTTGCTCCAGTAACTACTTGGGAAGAGAAGAACACCGGCAACAACTTGCCAGCACAGGTTGAGATTTATTCAGATACTGAGCACGCCGATGAATACAACTTCCTGTTCATTGCAAAAGGTGGCGGCAGTGCAAATAAATCATTCCTTTATCAAGAGACCAAAGCGGTATTAAATCCAACTTCATTCATGAACTGGCTCGATGAAAAATTGCGTTCTCTTGGAACTGCAGCTTGTCCGCCGTATCACTTGGCAATTGTTATTGGTGGAACCAGCGCCGAGCACACAGTTAAAACCGCAAAGCTTGCGAGCACGCATTATCTGGATGAATTACCAAGAAGTGGCGATGCTAAAACTGGACGCGGTTTCCGCGATGTCGATCTCGAGGCAAAGGTCCTAGAACTAACTAGAACACTTGGTATCGGAGCCCAATTTGGTGGAAAGTATTTCTGCCACGATGTCCGAGTTGTCCGCCTGCCACGCCACGGCGCATCTCTTCCAATCGCAATTGCGGTCTCTTGCTCTGCTGATCGTCAAGCCAAAGCAAAGATCACTAAAGAGGGAATCTTCCTAGAAGTTTTAGAGCGGGACCCAGCCCATTTCTTGCCCGAAACAACTGATGAACATTTAGACGATAACGTCGTCAAGATTGATTTAAATCAACCAATGGCAGAAGTATTGAAGACACTTTCAAAGCATCCAATCAAAACCCGACTCTCGCTAAATGGAACACTGATTGTTGCGCGCGACTTAGCTCATGCAAAGATAAAAGAGTTAATTGATTCCGGTAAGGAATTGCCACAATACTTTAAAGATCATGCGGTTTATTACGCTGGACCGGCCAAGACTCCAGAGGGATACGCATCTGGATCATTCGGTCCAACAACTGCCGGTCGGATGGATTCGTATGTGGATCAATTCCAAAAAGCTGGCGGTTCAATGGTTATGTTGGCAAAGGGAAATCGTTCTAAAGCAGTAACTGATGCCTGCAAAAATAATGGCGGCTTTTACCTAGGTTCGATTGGTGGACCAGCGGCGCGGCTTGCCCAAGATTGCATTCTCAGCGTTGAAACTTTGGATTATGCCGAATTAGGAATGGAAGCTATCTGGAAGATTGAAGTCAAGGATTTTCCGGCATTTATTGTTGTTGACGACAAGGGAAATGATTTCTTCGCCGAGACCTCTAAGCCAATTACTATTGGGAAGAGACCTTAGTACCAGTTAGAGCGCTTCTTCTTTGAAAGTGCGTTACATGGGGTGTCATATCTGGCCTTGATATATAAAAGCCCCCACTTAATCTGGGTTACCGGATTGGTCCGCCAATCGGTTGAGATAACCTCCATTTTTATTGCTGGTAAAGCTTGTGGAATTCCATGGGCGCCACTTCGGTAATTATGGGCCTGATAATTCCAATGACTCTCGCCATTCCAAAGACTGGTAAGACATTGGATTTGTCGCTTCTTATCCCACTTCCGATACTTAGTTGCAATTATCTGCCTTGCCACAATCTGGGCGCCCTTCGGTTTCTTCGCCATTTCGACCTGGCGAGCTGCCATTGAGACCAAGGCAATTGCATTGGCATCGACTGAAGTGACCCCGCTTAGATCTAAAGTAATTCCACCATCGCCCTCAAGCGGGTTCTCCGGGGCGACTGTTAAGGCGGGCAAGTTATTAGGAACTGAAACGAACTGGTCAAAATTTCCCTGGGCGTAGGTCGTATCGACACTGCCGACAAAGACAATAAAGAAAGCGGCGCTAAGAACTAGCTTCGTCGATCTATAAATCTTGTTCATCTCACCCTTCCTCTCTAACTTCTCTAACCTTTTCCCGGAATTCCGGACCTTTTCCAGACAAGCGGCAGCCGCCCGATATGGGCTAGCAACTTGGGGGAAGGGCAAAACCATCGCATCCGAGGAGGCCATGGGCAAATTTAAATGCGTGTGAGTCGCGAAAAAGATATTAATCACAGGAAAGGGGTTAACTAAAAGTGCAGGTCAGATACGGTGATGTCCGATTTATCCGATTTGACCGTTATTGGGTAAAGTTGACTGGCTCCTCCAACATTTCAGTAACCAGGGCCGCAATTGGCGAGCGCTCTGATCTGGTCAAGGTGATGTGGGCGAAGAGTGGATGCCCTTTCAGGGATTCCACAACAGCGACGACACCATCATGGCGCCCGACCCGCAAGTTATCTCGCTGAGCCACATCGTGAGTCAGGATGACTCTCGAGTTCTGGCCGATTCTAGATAGCACGGTCAACAGAACTCCGCGCTCCAGCGATTGGGCTTCATCAACAATGACAAATGAATCGTGGAGCGAGCGCCCACGGATGTGGGTTAGGGGCAGAACTTCGATTAGTCCCCGGTCGATAATTTCATCGATGACCTGTTGGCTAACTAGCGCACCCAAAGTATCGAAGACCGCCTGGGCCCAAGGCGACATCTTCTCGTTCTCACTGCCGGGCAGGTAGCCAAGCTCTTGACCGCCAACAGCATAAAGCGGGCGGAAGATTACGACTTTCTTATGATGGCGCTTTTCTAGGACCGCTTCCAATCCGGCGCTAAGTGCGAGCGCACTCTTACCGGTTCCGGCCCGTCCCCCGAGAGAGACAATCCCGATTTCATTATCCAAAAGTAGATCGAGTGCAACCCGTTGTTCGGCGCTTCGGCCATGCAAACCAAATGCCGAGCGATCGCCACGGACCAATTGCAATTGTTTATCTGGAGTAACTCGGGATAGGGCGCTGCCCTTATCCGAATGCAGAACGATTCCGGTGTGGCACGGGTGCTCTTTACCTAAATCATGGGCGACCTTGCCGCCTTCATACAAAGCATCAATCAAATTTCCACCGACTGTTGCCTCGACCATTCCGGTCCAACCACTTGTCAGTGCAAGTTCAGCGCGGTATTCCTCGGATTTAACTCCGACGGATGAAGCTTTAACCCGAAGTGGCAGATCTTTTGTAACAAGGACTACATCTCTAGATTCAGCCATCATATTTCTGGCAATCGAAAGAATCCGAGAATCATTTGAACCATCGCGCAAGAATCCCGATGGCAGCGATGAGGAGTCTGAGTGGTTTAGCTCGACTCGAAGCGTGCCACCTACGTTATTCAGCTTTATATCTTCATCAAGTCGGCCATGTGCAATTCGCAGGTCATCAAGGGTGCGAAGTGCGGCTCGGGCAAAATAACCAAGTTCGGGATGATCGCGCTTGGTCTCTAATTCACCAATTACCGTGATTGGGATAATTACTTCATGTTCAGCAAATCTTGTAAGCGCCACGGGATCGGCCAGTAGAACGCTGGTGTCTAGAACATAAGTCATTCGCTTAGCCAATTGGCGCTCGCATTCTTTTTTTAGTTTTATCCTGGTGGCTAACTTCTAATGGTTAACCTGGTGGCTAAAAGGTAAAACCAGAGCGCGGGCTAGGCCCTGCGACACGCTTGTTTCAAATGTAAATTTCTAACTAATTTTTAAAGTAATTCTTGACTTGTTTTACTTCCCGAAGCGACGGTTGCGTTGTGAATATGCTCGGAGCGCACGAAGGAAATCGACTCGTCTAAAGTCCGGCCAATAGGCTTCACAGAAATAGAACTCGGAATGTGCGCTCTGCCAGAGTAAGAATCCGCCAAGGCGTTGCTCCCCCGATGTTCGGATTACTAGGTCCGGATCAGGCAGGCCTGCGGTATATAAGTGGCGGCCAATTTCTTCCACACTAATTGCACTTGCAATTTCAGCCGGACTTTTCCCCACATTTTCCGGAGATTTAATTATTGATTTAACTGCATCTGCAATCTCGCTACGGCCGCCATAGCCAATTGCGACATTGATTAATACGCCCTTTATCCCCTTGGTTTTGCTCGCTACATCATTTAACTGTTCTACCAGGTTCGCTGGAAGCAACTCCATAGATCCAACAGGTCGAATTTCCCAACGTCTGCGGCTTGCTAAATCATTTACAGTCTCGGCAATAATTTCAAGAAGTGGCTCGAGTTCGGCAGGTGGCCTAGCTAAATTCTGATTTGAAAGCAGCCAGATTGTTAAGACTTCGACCTTAGATTCTTCGCACCAATCCAGTAATTCAATTATCTTCTCGGCGCCAGCTTTATGGCCGCGAGATGTTGAGGTGTCGCCATCAGCGGCTGGATTTGCCTTTGACCATCTGCGATTTCCATCAAGGATTACTCCGACATGGTGTGGGGTCTGCGTGAAATCTAGATTTGCAAATAACCGACGCTCGTAGAGCGGATAGAGAACCGATTTAATTGCGGGCTTTAAGAAGGCCTTCATTACCTTAGTGCGTTAAATTCTTGAAGGGCTCGACGTTCGGCTACAAATGATGCGACTGGCAGTGTCCCGGCAAGGATAAGCAGGATTGTGCTCTTGAATGATTTGCCAGCTTTCAAGCAGTAATGGAATGCCGCAAAGACGTATATCGGATAGGTGAAGCCATGAAGGAGAGAGATCCAAGTTAAGTATTCATGTAGATCTTTAAAGATAAAATAATGGGTTGGAATACTTACGAACCAGAGCAATAACGACATAACGCCCGCATAAATAGCCATAATTCGAAAGCGGATCATCGCCCCGTTAAGAGCGGCTTGGCGTGGATTGAGTTCGGTCATGCTACAACTTTACCTCCGTTTCACGGAGAACTTGGCGCTCTTTCATCGAATTATAGAAAGGCGCAAATAGCACAAGCAGGGCCATAAGCCACCATACAAATACATATGAGATATGTTGCCAAAAACTGCCAGGAACTTTTGATTTAAGTTGTGGTGCCGGAATTCTGGTTCTCTCTATCTCTTCTCCAAGCGATGTCATCTCGGCTGTTGCTACTACATAGCCATCAAAAAGCGAGAGGTCGGTCTGCCCAACAATAAGCGCTGGGTCGATTCGTGAAATCTCATTTTCCAAAGCCTTAGCCGAATCCGATGTCTGTCTTGGGTATAGCCGACCCGAAATTTTTACCTCTCCAGTTAGCTCTTGATTTTCTTGGCTTTGAACTCCACGGACAACTAAAATCCCACGCTGGTCAGAGAGTTCGAGCAATCTAACTTCTAAATTTGCAAATGACTTTTCGCCATCTGTTAACAGTTCCTGATTTGGCGCAACAAATATCTGGCGATAACTTCCACTTAATTTAACGAGGCGATTTATTGCACTTGGTTCTAAATTTGAAGTCACCGAAGCGATACTCTCTAAATCAACGCGTGGGCTATCCGGCACAAATTGCCTAGCAGCTTTTACATCTTCCGAGCGATCCAATTGCCAATTGCCCAGACCGATAAAGATAATTGAGAGTGCAATTGCCGCAATCAGTTGGGCGATAAATCCCTTACTTCTCATCATTACGGTCTGATAATTTTTTATATCGGCGATAAAAACTCCACATAAGAAGCGAAATCGAAGTAACCAAAAAAATCATTGTTAATGAGCCTGCGATACCGACATCAATCGTGGTTCTACCGTTCATGTGCAGATTGTAATGAGATTACGTAGACTTAGCCCTATGACCGAGCCGATTAAAAGCGACCCTTATCTCAGCGAACGCTATGGGATTTCAAATTCTCGTTTTCCTAAGTGGCTGATAACCGCAATCCTAGTTTCAGTAATTGGTGGCGGCTGGCTGCTCTGGACGGCAAACCATTACACATATCCAGATATCAAATCAACGCTGATTTCATTTAGAGAGATTGATGCCAAGAGTATTGAAATTCGTTATACGGTAGAAATCAAAGACCCAGGATCACAAGTAATCTGCCGACTAGCCGCCCGCGATTATGACTTAAACATTGTTGGCCAGATAGATGACAAAATCCCACTGGGGACTTCAAGTGAAACCAGAATTATCCGAATTCCTACCCGATTAGCAGCGGTCAACGCTCAGATCGAATCTTGCTCGACTCTTTAGGCAAACTCCTTGAATCAAAACTGCCTGTAAACTCCTCTTCTTATGGCTATCGAACCTACTCAAACTTGGCTGACCCAAGAAGCTGCTGACCGTCTTGCTGCCGAATTGGCAGAACTTGAAGGTCCACGTCGCGCGGACATTATTAAGAAAATTGAAGCTGCGCGCGCCGAAGGTGATTTAAAAGAAAATGGTGGTTATCACGCAGCAAAGGATGAGCAGGGCAAAACTGAAGCACGAATTCGCCAACTAAAGCACATGCTCGAAAATGCACACATCGGAAATCCACCTGCTGGTGAATCTGGATTTGTTGGACTTGGAATGCTGGTCACTGTTGATATTGCTGGTGATGAAATGAAATTTCTTCTGGGATCGCGCGAAATCGCAAGTGGCGATGTCGATGTCTACAGCGAAAAATCTCCACTAGGTGCAGCAGTTCTCGGTTCAAAAATTGGTGACACAGTTACATACACTGCGCCAAATGGTCGTGAAATAAGCGTGGCAGTTTTAGAAGCTCAAAACTTCTTCTAAGCCTTTTTCGCTATTTAGATTACTTACTTACCCTTACATACTTGCGCACACTTATTGGCGCAAAGATTGCAACTAGTAAGACCATATAAATAAGCGACATCAGAATTGGATTCTGACTTGGCCAAGAATTAGCAGTAGCGCCAAATATATTCTCGGTTCCAAAGAGCTCGCGACAGGCAGCAACCATCGTCGAGACCGGATTCCATTCCGCAAAATACTGCAACGCCTTTGGCATTCCGGTTGTTGGTGCAAAAGCATTTGATAAGAAGGTTAGCGGAAATACCGTCATGAAAACTAAGTTCTGGGCTACTCGCTCTTCCCGAACTGATAATCCAATTAGGACGCCAATCCATGACATTGAATATCCAAAAGCTAATAAGAATAGGAAGCCAAGAAAAATCTTTACCGGTCCACTGCTTGGTCGCCAACCAACAAGAAATCCAACTAGTCCCATAACAATGAGAGTCACAACGTTCTGCAAAGTGTCACCAACAGTGCGGCCAATTACTACTGCAGATCTTGAAATCGGTAGCGATCTAAAGCGATCGATCAAGCCCTTCTGCATATCAGCAGCTAAACCAACGGCGGTCGCGGCAAGGGTAAATGCAACGGTTTGCACGAAGATTCCCGGCATCAATAATTGAACATATCCACCCTCGACACCTGAATCAATTGCACCACCAAAAACGTAGCGGAAGAGAAGAACGAACATCGCTGGCTGAATCGTTGCAAAGATCAATACTTCAGGTATTCGGATCAACTGAAGTAGTTGACGCTTAGTTATGACAAGGAAATCACTTACGCTTTGCAGCATGTTTTCCACCTACTTCCTCATCTGAAACTACTTCTGCAACATGGCCAGTCAAAGATATGAATACATCGTCTAGCGAAGGTCGCTTCAAGCCAATATCGAGTGGATGAATTTTGGCATCATCCAATAAGCGAAGAACCTGGATTAACGAGGCACTTCCATTGCTGACAGGTGCAGATATTTTGCGGATTCCAGAATCAACTGTTGGCGTTGTTCCAGAAACTTGTTCAACCAGTTTACTTGCAGTCGCAATCTGGTCAACCTCGACGGTTATCTCTAAACGTTCGCCACCGACTTGATTCTTTAATTCATCTGCTGTGCCACGGGCAATAACTTTTCCGGTATCAATCACCGCGATGGAATCTGCAAGGTGATCTGCTTCTTCCAAATACTGTGTAGTCAAAAG
>DDMR01000071.1:0-182 GCA_002340925.1 Actinobacteria bacterium UBA2541 | reverse complement strand
TCTAGGAATAAAACTTTTGGCTTAACAATCAAAGAGGCTGCTAAATCCAGACGCCTGCGCATACCGCCAGAGTATGTTCTAATTGGACGCTTTGCGGCATCGATTAATGAAAACTTCTCAAGCAACTCTTCTGCCCGTTTCTTTGATGCTGCCGAATTTAAATGATACAAACGACCGAACAT
>DDMR01000063.1 GCA_002340925.1 Actinobacteria bacterium UBA2541 | reverse complement strand
TGCAATCAGGAAATAATCTCACGCCATTTTCGGTCACGGCCACAGACTTTAAAGCAACTTATGATTTAGTAACTGGAGCACCAAGTGATTTCAAATTATCGGTAAATACTGCAAGCCCAATTGGCACTAAAGAGGTATCTCGAATCGTTAGAGTCAACTCGCCACTAACTTTTGGCACCACCAAAGTTTATTTGCAGGCAAATGGTTATTCACCGCTTGTCACAGTTCGAGATAAGAGTGGTGAGATTAAATTTCAAGGTGCGGTTATTTTCTTGCCACAAGATGGGAATTTAACTTCTATTGGCGCAATTAAAGTTCCAGATATGCAGCCACAAATTGGGTTTGTTGGATCCTTTGTCCCGACTTATGAGAGGACTCTTGAGCGCGGATCATTCTCCTCGTATCCTGAAGCCTTGGATCCACGGTTATTAGTTTCAATCTGGACCGGCGACCTTGGCTTGGATTCCGGTATTCCGCAATCTGTATATCGGATAGACACAAGTGAGATGAAGCGAATCGGATTGAAAACTCTAAAGCTTAATGAGACCCATGATTTTGGTGACGGTTCAATCACATTCGAAGGTTGGACGCCTTGGGTCAACCTGCAAATTGTTAAAGACCCAGGCAAGATATATGCATTGCTCGGTTCAATCTTTGCAATTCTTGGTCTACTAATGTCGCTCTTCACCAGATCTCGCCGTATTTGGATTAAAGAAGTTCCAGATAAATCAGGTGTTGAAGTTGCAGGACTTGCAAAGAATGCAGCTCCGGGTCTTGAAAATGAAATTGCATCACTTGTTAAGAAGATGAAAGGATAGGCATATGAATTCTTCAGATTATGCATATCTATCTAACTACGGTGTTTATACCGCGATGGTGCTATTTGCTGTTGCGTTTTTAGCCCATGGAATTGATGTCGCATTTTCAGTTCGTAATCTAGAAGAGAAGACTCAATTAGATTTCACACGCACTAAGCGAATTGGCGATCTCGGAACTGTAATGATAGTTATCGCCTTCGTTGCGCTATTTGTTGCAGTTATTTTTCGGGGAATCTCGGCCCAGCGAGTTCCTTGGGGAAATATGTATGAGTTTTCTATTACCGGCGCTTTAGCCTTTACAGGTGCTTATATTTATGTGCTCTGGAAATATAAGATTAAATGGCTTGGTCTTCCAGTCGCGATAGCAGTCCTCTTGACTTTAGGAACTGCAATTTCAATTCTTTATGTGCCAAGTGCACCACTTGTCCCTGCTCTTAAATCAGCCTGGTTAGTTATTCACGTATCTACTGCAATTATTTCTGGTGGAGTCTTTTTACTCGCAAACTGTATTGCAGCGGCATATTTAGTTTTAGATCGATATGAGAGCAGAGGCGCACGTCCAGTTTGGGCTTTAAGACTGCCGACACTTGAAACTCTCGATCAACTTTCCTATCGCCTTGTCGCGTTTGTATTTCCACTCTGGACATTTTCAGTTATTGCGGGTGCCATCTGGGCCGAGGCCGCTTGGGGCCGATATTGGGGCTGGGATCCAAAAGAAACTTGGGCATTCATCACTTGGGTTGCCTATGCCGCATATCTACACGCGCGGGTAACAGTTGGCTGGCGTGGTCGCAAAGCAGCTTGGTTATGTTTGTTCGCCGGTTCAACGTTCCTATTTAATTATGTATATATAAATATTTGGGGAACCGGCAAACATACATATAGCGGGCTTTAGAGCTTTCGCAAGAAATCCGGATCGTCATCTGGTGGAATTATCTTCCTACGACCGCCACGTCCAGGTCCTGGATTTCGCTTAGGCTTTCCAATTACAAACCAAGAAATTGCACCTATTGAAGAGAATAAAAATATTATTAAGAGCCAAGCCCACTTAGGTAATTTGCGAACTTCCTCTTGAGGGGTTCTAGCGCAATCAAAGAAGGCATAGAAAGTGAGAGCTAGTAAAGCGACGGTAATCAGGAGGCGCATGGTAAGAGTTTAAACCTTTGCAATCATTAGCGCGAGCGTTATCAACAGCGCAGTTAGCAATTGAAGCTCGCCAGCCTTGCCTAGCAGTGGAATCAATCTGGCACCAATGGCTCCGCCAGTTATTCCTTTAATCAGCAGGTAATACAAAGGGGCAGTGGCCAGAACAATCAGCGCCCAGGGTGTAACAACTGAAGCCCCAACTGCTGTCGAGAAGGCGAGCAATAAGAAGAGGATCAAAAGTATCCGAGCTTTAGCGTCCCCCAATCTAACCGCCAAAGTTTTCTTCCCAGCCAATTCATCCTCGGGCCGATCTCGCAAATTGTTTAATCCAAGAATTGTGCAAGATAAGGCGCCCATTGGAATCGCAAGCAAGAACGCCTTCCAAGAAATCTCCTGGGATTGCGCAAAGTAAGAGCCCATCGTTGCTACCAGGCCAAAGAAGATAAATACCGAAACTTCGCCAAATCCTTGATAACCGTATGGCTTCTTGCCTCCGGTATATGTCCAACCCGCAATAATTGCTAGTGCTCCAACTAAAATTAAAAAAGGAGATGTTCGAATTGACAGAAACAACCCACAAATTGCGGCAAACAGATAACTAAGGATTGCAGCATTCTTTACGGAAGTTGCACTCTTTAAACCACTTGCGACAAGGCGCACAGGTCCAACTCGGGCCTCATCAGTGCCTCGGATTCCGTCGGAATAATCATTTGAATAATTCACCGCTATTTGAAGCAATAAACCGACACCTAATGCAAGAAGCGCATTTACCCAGTTGATCTCTCTACCATCAGAATTAACTAGTGAGGTTCCTATTAAAACTGGAGCTATAGCAGCTGGAAGTGTGCGCGGTCTGGCACCCGCGACCCAAGTATTCATCTTCTTATCTTTGCTTATCTATGAATATTTGGCTGGCTTTGACACGGTCTGGTTTGCCAATTCCAATTTCAGGAATTTGCGGCATAACTAAGAATTCTTTTGGAACAAATTGCTTTCCTAATGTAGTTTTCAAAAGTTCTGAAAGGTGATCGTAATCAATCTCACTATTTGCAATCAGGCAGATTTTTTGGCCCCATTCAGCATCAGGGATTGCAGTAGCAAGAAATCTTGTGTTAGGAAAGCCAGCACTTAATTCATTTTCAATTGCAAAAAGTGAGACATTTTCGCCACCGGTAATAACTACATCATCAATTCGGCCTATCACTTCGATTTCATCATTCTTGATTTTCCCAAGATCGCTAGTAATAAACCAACCATCCTTGAAGTGCTGCGACCAAAGTTCCTGATTATCTTCATAGCCGCTTGCAAGTATTGGCCCCTTAATTTTTAATCGGCCAGATTCATCAACCATTACTGAGACACCGGTTAGCGCTCTCTTGTTATAAACACAGCCACCAGAAGTCTCTGTCATTCCATATGTGGTGACTACCGATATTCCGGCCTTCGATGCTGCCTCTAAAAGAACTTTACTTGCTGGGCTTCCACCAACTAATACCGACTTACATCCTTGCAAGTGCACTAATAATTTTTTATCCCCAAAAAGGGCGCGGTGTAATTGAGTCGGAACAATAGCGGTGTAATCAGCTCTTTTATCTGCGTCCACAATTTCACTTCCAAGTATTAGCGCCCTGGTCAAGACATTTACTCCGGCAATATGGTTTATGGGTAGAAGCAACGACCAGACATCGCCAGGCATCGCGCTAACTCGTTCATTTGATAATTGGGCTGATGTCGAAACTGCATCTATAGATAGAAGAACGCGCTTTTTAATTCCTGAAGATCCAGTTGTGTTTACGATGACTTGGGTTACTTCTCCTTGCCCCATCGCCTCGGAAAGGGCACGGGTCAGCGCTGGCATCTCCCATTGGAGCCCAATATCAATTACCGAAGTTTTCATGACCCGCGTAGGCTATCTATATATTTTGTAGGAGGAAATGTGAGCAAACCCTTTAAGCGCGAGCCAGGCAGTCGGACCATTCCAAAATGGATTATTGGAAGTGGTGGCGAGGCTTTTTTAGACATTGTTTATGAAGTGGCCGAAGGTATTGCCAAAATTACAATCAACCGACCAGAAGTGCGCAACGCATTTCGCCCGCAGACACTCTTCGAATTACAAGAAGCCTTCTCATTGGCCCGCGATGATGATTCTGTCGGCGTCATTATTTTTACCGGTGCTGGCACCGAAGCGTTCTGCTCTGGTGGCGATATAAATGTTCGCGGCGATGATGGTTATCTAGGAAATGATCCACTTGCGAAAAAGGGAATTGGTAGATTAAATGTTTTAGATTTACAGATTCAAATTCGTAGATTGCCAAAACCAGTTGTTGCAATGGTTGCAGGGTGGGCGGTTGGTGGTGGACATGTTCTACATGTTGTCTGCGATTTAACAATTGCTGCTGACAATGCAAAGTTTGGCCAGACCGGTCCGATGGTTGGATCTTTTGATGGTGGATATGGCGCAGGTTTATTGGCTGCACACATTGGCCAGAAGAAAGCTCGCGAAATTTGGTTCTTGTGTCGTCAATATGATGCGACCGAAGCGCTTGAAATGGGCTTGGTAAATACTGTTGTTCCAGTCGCTGAACTTGAAGCTGAAACAGTTTCTTGGTGTCGTGAAATGTTAAGACACTCACCAATGGCGCTTCGATTACTGAAAGCTGGATTAAATGCGGCAGATGATGGACTTGCTGGTGTGCAACAACTTGCTGGCGATGCAACACTTCTGTTTTACATGACCGAAGAGGGCCAAGAAGGACGAGATGCATTTAAAGAGAACCGCGAACCAAATTTCAATAAATTTCCAAAGCGTCCGTAATAAATAATGTGGCACTTAGATAAGGTCTTTAACGATCTAACTATTGTTGCCATACCTACTCGCACTAATTTTCGCGGTATAAATATTCGCGAAGCAGCGCTCTTTCGTGGACCAGCGGGGTGGGGCGAATTCTCACCTTTTACTGAATATTCTGATGTGCAATCCGAGCCCTGGCTAAATGCAGCGCTAGAGGGCGCATATCTTCCGTGGCCAAAGCTTGAGCGAAATTCAATTGGTATAAATGCAACGCTTCCCAAAGTAGAAATAGATCGAGTCCCCGAAATACTGAATAGATTTCCTGGTGCGAAAACTGTCAAGATAAAGATTGACGATTTTGAGAACGACAGTGAATTAGTGGAAGCAGCACTTGATTTTAATCCAGATTTTAAAGTTCGTTTAGATGTAAATGGTGGTTGGGATCTTGAAACTGCACTTCTTAATCTTTATAACTTCTATCTGCGATTTGGCAAAGTATTTGAATATATCGAGCAGCCCTGCTTGCGAATTGAAGATTTGAGAGAGCTAAAAAAAGAGATACCGATGAAGATTGCAATCGATGAATCAATTAGGCAGGCGCTTTCAAGTGATTTCTTAGATGCCAAAGAATTTGCGGATGTCGCAATTATTAAGTGGGCGCCGTCTGGTGGCATAAAAGGCGCCAATAAGTTAATAGAAAAGATCGGTCTGCCAGTGGTGATTTCTAGCGCTTTAGATACTGGGATTGGAATTTCACATGGACTTGCACTAGCTGCAAGTCAGAGCAGCCTAAATTTTAATTGCGGACTTGCAACAACTTCACTTCTTGAGAGCGATGTTGTAACCCCACCAATTGAAATAACTGCTGGCACTATCTTGGTTAGTCGAACAGCACCTGACGAGAAGCTAGTCGCCAAATACTTGGCTTCTGCCGACCGTAGACTTTGGTGGCAGAATCGGATTGAGAGAATTTGGGAATCTGGATTTGGCGAAAGGTGGCAGAGTGAGCAGCTCAACTAATCTTGCCCGCCAGACCATTCGCAAATTAATTGAATTCGGAGTAAGTGACTTCGTAATTTCTCCAGGATCTAGAAATGCGCCACTCTCGATTGCTCTACAAGAAGCCAATTCGCGTGGGATAATCGAACTGCATATTAAGTTAGATGAGCGAGGTGCCGCTTTTTATGCGCTTGGAATCGCTAAAGCAACCGATAGACATGTCGCAGTAATCTGCACCAGCGGCACTGCCGCTGCGAACTTTCATCCCGCACTTCTTGAAGCCTGGCACGCAACAAATAAATTAATCGCAATCACTGCAGATCGACCAGAACGCTTACGCAAAACTGGGGCGAATCAGACAACAGATCAAGTTGGAATGTTTCCAAATATTCCAGCATTTGATTTAGTTCCTGGGGCTAATTTCGAATTAGGAAATGGCCCAACCCATTTAAATATTCAATTTGATGAGCCGCTGCTGCCAAATGATTCAAATGATTCAAATGATTGGTTGAGTGGGTTGCACGTCAATCCTCCCGATAAAACCCAAGAGACTGCAAAATCTTTAACAGTTAGCGGAAATGGTCTGATTGTTATCGGCCATGACCAAGGGACGCTTGACGCTTCTGAAATTTCTAAGTTTATTGAGGCCTCAGGGCTGCCAGTGATTTCTGAGGATCCTTTGACATTTTCAAATTCAATTAGCCATGCAAGTGCATTTTTAAGTGATGAGACCATTCGAAATTATTTAAAGCCAGATTATGCAATTGTCATTGGTCGAACAACGCTTTCTCGAAGTATAAATAGCTTTCTGACTCTGGCTGAAAAAACTTATGTAATTGATCCCAGAATTTCAACTATTGATACGAAGCGAACTGCTTCCCAGATATTTTTTGCGCTCCCAAAACTTGAGGTCTCAACACTAAACCCAACTTGGATTTCAGATTGGAACGAAATCTCAAAGCTAGCTACGAAAGTTATTGATGAAGATCAAAGTTGGAGCGAGCAGAACGCCCTGCGGACAATCGCAGCAGGTGTACCAGCAGGTTCAGCGCTTTTTGTTGGATCCTCTCGCCCAATTAGAGATATCGAAGCTTTTGCTAAACCTCGTGGTGGGATTGATGTTTTTGCAAATCGCGGGCTCGCAGGAATCGATGGCAATTTATCTGCGATTTTCGGTATTTCAAATAGTTTCGAACGCACTTATGCGGTCATCGGTGACTTAACTTTTTTACATGATCTAACGGCCTTACTTGCACCGCCAACAAATAACCTAACAATTTTTATCATTGACAATAATGGCGGTGGGATCTTCTCGACTCTGCCACAATCAGGCGTTTCTGGATTTGAAGAGATATTTGCAACTCCGCAGAACCAAGATCTTGCCAAAATAATTTCAAGCTTTCAGATAAGAGTGACCAAAGTAAAAACGGCCTCTGATTTGAATTTCACTTTTTCTCAGAATAATCCTGGATTAAATTTTGTTATTGTGGAAGTTCCAGATCGGAAATCTATGGCAACTAATTTGGCTAAGACTTATTCTCGCATTTCAAGCGCGGTTCGCATCGGACTCAATTTAGCCTGACTCTCAGCTAATTCATCTTCCGGATTCGAGCCAGCAACAATTCCACAACCACTAAAGATACGCATAGATTTTTGATCGTCGGAAAGTTCACCAGTTCGAAGTGCAATTCCAATTTCGCCATCACCTCTTGCATCTACCCAGCCAACTGGCCCGGCATATCGACCACGATTCATCTCTTCTAATTCATTGATAACAGCGCTAGCTGTTTCGGTCGGAGTTCCGCAAACAGCAGCTGATGGATGAAGCGAAGCTATCAAGGTAAAGATGTCGATCGGAGTCGTTGCATCGTTAACTACTCCAGTTACATCTGTAGCCAAGTGCATTACATTCGCTAGGTGTAGAACAAATGGTGATTCTGGAACATTTGTTGAAGAACAGTATGGCGCTAAGGCTTCAGCTACCGACCTAACTGCATATTCATGCTCCTCTAAATCTTTTGAAGATTTAGCAAGTGAGGCAGCGAGCCCTAGATCTTTTGCTTCATCACCAGATTTTCTAATAGTTCCAGCCAAAATTCTCGAGGTGACCAATGACTTATTTAAGCGAACTAATAGTTCGGGCGTTGCCCCAATCAAATCAGCAACCATAAAGACCCAGGTTGAGGGGTAATTCGCACTTAGATAATTGATTAAGTTTCGCTTTGAAATGACCTCAGTATTTCTGGCAATAAGATCTCGCGCTAAAACGACCTTTTCAAGATCGCCATTCTTAATTTTGGAAACTGCCTTTGCAACACTTTCTTTCCAGGCAACGTCATTAAGCGCCCCGGATTCAAAGGAAATTTTGCCAATAGATTTTGAACCTTTAAAGTCAGAAATTGGTGGCGAGCTCTTATCACCAATCCAAGTAATCCAGGATTTATCTCCCCGTTTTCCGATGATTATCTCTGGGATAACTAATTTGGATTCTTCGGCAGAATCAAAAGAAAATGATGAGAAAAGAATTGGACCAGTCCCACTGCCATGAACGCTATTTTCTATCTTCAGGGTTGCAAGCTGTTCGTGCCACCACTTTCTGGCATCTGCAAAACGATTCTTACCTTTAACACTAGTACTTCTCCATTCACCAAAACCGATTAAGCCATCGCCGCCACGAATCCATGAAGTAGTGAGCTCTAACTCTGTGGCTGCTAACTCGAGCGCTGGATGCTCGCCAAGGAGTTCAGTAGTTATATTTGTTGGCATGATTAATTAATAACTTTTTTTATGAGCGCTTTGCAACATATTTCCATACTGCGGGAAGCGCAGTGCTGGCGATAGCAATTTTTATGATCTCACCAAATATAAAAGGTGTAAAACCTTTTTCAAAAGTCCAGAGCCAGCTTTGACCCGTATATTGATTTAGCCAGAGAAGTCCGATTGCAAAAATAATTAAATTTCCAATAATCATTGTTGGGATTACGGTCTTGATTTTTTGATCCCATTTGCGGCCAGAGAGAGCGCCAAGTACAAGTGAAGAAATAAACATTCCAACCAGATAACCGCCAGTTGGGCCCACAATTCGCTCTATTCCACTGGTTCCGGAAGAGAAAATTGGCGCACCAGCCATGCCTATTAAAAGATAGAAAGCAACTGTGCTGGCTCCGAGTCCAGCGCCATATGCAGTTGCGAGTAATAAAACTCCGAGGGTTTGTCCGGTGAATGGAACTGGAGAACCGGGAATTGGAAAAGCAATTTGAGCCATCACGGCAAGGAAGACGGTTCCGGTAAGAATCAAAGAAATTTGTGATGCCACAGTAGAGCGAGTGATAAACGCAGATTTAAGGGTGCTTACTTGTGAAACCTGAACCATTTAACCAACCTCGATTCCTTTTAATTTGTGGTCGGAGCCTACTACCACGAGAATATACGCGTGAGTAGAGCAGATTTAGGTAAGGAGCCCGAAGAGGTTTCGGCAATGTTCGATGGCGTTGCCCGTCGATATGACTTGCTTAATGACCTGCTAAGCCTTGGGCGCACCAAGGCCTGGCGCAAAGTTGCCACCTCGATAATTACGCCAAAACCAGGAATGCGAATTTTAGATATCGCCGCTGGAACTGGATCTTCAAGTCGACTATTAGCTGATGCCGGAGCAGAAGTAATCTCATTAGATTTTTCTAAAGGAATGTTAGATGCTGGTCGTAAGCGCCATCCAGATTTAACATTTATGCAAGGTGATGCGCTCGCACTTTCATTTAAGGAAAATGAGTTTGATGTAGCCACTATCTCTTTCGGATTACGTAATACAGCTGACACAAGTAAAGCGCTGCAGGAATCTTTTCGGGTTTTAAAATCTGGTGGGCGAATGGTGGTTGTTGAATTTTCCCAACCAACTAATCGAATTTTTCGAACAATTTATCTCCGCTATTTGATGCGCGCACTTCCGACGGTCGCAAAAAAAGTGTCATCTAATCCCGACGCATATGTTTACTTGGCCGAATCTATTTTGGCCTGGCCCAATCAGATCGGCCTTGCAGATTTAATGAAGCGGGCGGGTTTTGGAAGCGTCCAATGGAAAAACTTAACCTTCGGTATCGTCGCTATTCATACGGGAGTAAAACCGTGATTGATGCCACAACTCCTACAAGCCCTGCGGATTCACATTTACAAATTGTGACCTATAACGCCTAAACCCGTAGACTCTCTTACCGTGAACCCATACGTACCGATCCTGGTAATTGGCGCAATTGGCTTCGCCTTCGCAATTTTCTCAATTGTTGCAGCTGCAGTTACTGGTCCAAAGCGTTACAACCGGGCAAAAGTTGAAGCTTATGAGTGCGGCATTCAACCCTCTCCACAAGCGGCTGGTGGTGGGCGTTTCCCAGTTAAATACTTCTTAACTGCAATGTTATTTATTATTTTCGACATTGAAATTGTTTTCCTTTATCCATGGGCAGTAACTTTTGATCAGCTAGGACTATTTGGTTTAGTCGAAATGGTTATTTTTATTGCAACAGTTTTTGTTGCATATATCTACGTTTGGCGCCGCGGCGGATTGGAATGGGATTAATTCAATGGGTCTAGAAGAGAAATTACCAGCAGGCTTTGCTTTGACTTCAGTTGAAAAACTTGCAGGGTATATGCGTAAGAATTCACTCTGGCCTGCAACATTTGGCCTTGCATGTTGTGCAATCGAGATGATGGCATTTGGTGGCGGTCGCTACGATGCCGCGCGATTTGGAATGGAAGTTTTTCGAGCATCACCTCGCCAAGCAGATTTAATGATTGTTGCCGGTCGAGTTTCAAATAAAATGGCACCAGTGCTTCGCCAAATTTATGATCAAATGGCTGCACCTAAATGGGTAATTGCAATGGGTGCATGTGCATCTTCTGGTGGAATGTTTAACAATTATGCAATTGTGCAAGGCGTTGACCATGTAGTTCCAGTTGATATTTATCTGCCAGGTTGTCCACCTCGTCCAGAAATGTTGATGGATGCAATTTTGAAATTGCACGAACATATCGGCAGCGAAAAACTTGGTGTAAACCGGGAACAGGTAATTCGAGAAGTTGAAGCAGCAGCACTTGCCGCAAAACCAACTCACCAGCTAAAAGGCCTGCTTACATGAGCGAAAACATCGGAATGTTTGGCGCCAGCGGCTCTGGCGATACCTCAGGATTTGGCGGGCTAGTTCGCAGCGCTGCGAACTTTGGTTCAAGCGAGCGACCATATGGCAGCTATTTTGATGAAGTTGCAGATGAATTGGAACGCGCATACCCAGAGTTCAGTGATGCGATTGAAAAAGTTATTGTCGATCGCGGCGAACTTACTCTCCACATTAAACGCGAAAAGCTCTTTGAAACTGCCATGAAATTACGTGATACCGAATCACTGCGATTTGAAGTCTGTCTTGGAGTCAATGGCGTTCACTATCCAGAAGATAAAGATCGCGAACTCCATGCGGTTTATCCATTGCTTTCAATGACACATAATCGTCG
>DDMR01000088.1 GCA_002340925.1 Actinobacteria bacterium UBA2541 | reverse complement strand
GATCACCATCCATCTAGATCTGCAATTACTTACAGATTCAAGCGACCTACCCGATAGCTTGAGCGCGAGCAACGCACTATCTTCTTGGTCTTGCTTCAGGTGGGGTTTACATAGCTACGTATATTGCTACACGTACTGGTGGTCTCTTACACCGCCGTTTCACCCTTACCAATATTTCTATTGGCGGTTTGCTTTCTGTTGCACTTATCCCGTGGATTGCTCCAGGTGGGCGTTACCCACCACCTTGCTCTGTGAAGTCCGGACTTTCCTCGGTGTCTTGCGACAACGCGGTGATCCGGGCGACTCAGTAGGAAATTGTACGGGGTATTTAAGCGCATTTAAATCGCTATTTTTGAGGGTGAATCACTACTTTCATCGCGTCTGGATAAGAAGTGGCTTTTAGTCCCTCTTCAACTTCATCCAATCCAAAATGATGAGTAACAATTGCATCGAGATTCACTTTGCCTGAAGCCAAAAAATCAATTCCGGTAGGCCAGGTATTTGTATATCGAAACACTCCGGTAACAATGATTTCGTTGTTTTGAATGTGAGAAATCGGCAGAAGCATCTCATCGCTTCCCAGGCCAACAAGCAGTACGCGGCCAGCAGGACCTGTTGCCAAAATGCCTGCATGCACGGCGGAGGGGACTCCACAAGCATCAACAAAGACATCAAACTTTTCTTGGCCTATTGAATTGGTCAATGTGTTTATCGTGCGGGTAGCTCCATACTTTCTTACAAAATCTAAACGCTTGTCTTGAACGTCAGTGACAACTACCTCAGTTGCACCGAATGCTCGGGCAACCTGCGCCATGATGACTCCGATTGGTCCAGCACCAGCTATCAACACAGTCGTACCGGATTCAATCTGAGCCTTTTGTGCAGCCCAAATACAAACTGACATAGGCTCGATGAGCGCTGCAGCATCAAATGAAATATTTGCAGGCAAGTCATAAGCAAAATGTGATTGAATCTTTACAAATTCACAGAAAGCTCCATCAATTGGTGGGGTTGCATAGAATTCAATTTCAGGACAAAGGTTGTAACGGCCAGCTTTGCACTGCTTGCACGCTTTGCAAGCTCGCTGGGGTTCAACTGCAACACGTGAACCAATACGTTCCATGGAGACTCCAGAACCCACTGCCGTAATGACACCTGAGAGTTCGTGGCCCAGAATGATGGGTTTTTCGACAACATATGGCCCAATAGCTCCGTGCTTGTAATAGTGAACATCGCTTCCACAAATACCAACAGATTCGACCTGCACGAGAACTTGATCAGAATCCAAATCTGGAAGAGCAATTTCTTCTGTGTAGATACGATTTGATTTATTTAGAAAGGCGGCTTTCAATTAAGAATCGCCTCCAGAGTCTTTTGAGCACCCACGCTATGAAGTAAGTTAAGAGTTACCAGATAGGGCTCTGTAAAGCGAGGATTTTGCGCCAAATCTCCAAAAAGTTTGGAGTTTTGAATAAAAGCTTTGGAATTTTGTCGTTGAGTCTTAGCGATGGCAATCAACTCATCCTTGAGGGGATCTACAACGTGGATTGGATTTCCTTGCTCATCTGTGGCCTCATCATAGCGAGCCCAACTGGCAACTATGGCTGCGCTCAAGGTGACTTGACCATCTGCATTGAGTTGTTGGTGCACAACCGGGAGCAACCATTTGGGAATTCGGTCAGATGATTCTGCGGCTAAGCGAGCTACTGTGTCTAGAACCTGTGAATTTGAGAATCTCTCTATCAGCTGATCCTTATATTCATCTAAATCAACTCCTGGCACAGGAAGTAGGGTTGGCGTTGCTTCTTCATCCATATACCGACGCAGTAACTTCACGATTAAGGGATCTTTCATAACCTCGTGCACATATGTGTAACCGCTAAGTCTTCCAAAGTAACATAAACCTTGGTGGCTGGCATTGAGCAAGCGCAGCTTCATCAATTCGTAAGGCATCACATCTTCGACCATCTGTACATTTGCCTTTTCAAATGGCGGACGGCCTAATGGGAAATGATCCTCAATCACCCACTGAAAAAAAGGTTCGCACGGAACTGGCCATATATCTTCAACCCCAAGTTTTTTAGTGGCTAGCTCGATATCGGCTGGTGCCGTGACAGGAGTAATTCGATCCACCATAGAATTCGGAAACACCACATTTCCAGAAATCCAAGTTGCAAGTTCTGGGCTCTTCAGCTTAGTAAATTCAACAATCATCTTCTTTGCAACATCGCCATTACCTTGAATGTTGTCACAAGATTGCACTGTAAATGGTGCTATTCCTAGATCACGACGACGCTTTAGGCCTTCAACAATAAAACCAAAAGCAGATTTGGGTAGTGTGGCCCCAGCTAAATCTTCTTTTACACCTGGAGTAGTTGGATCAAAATCTCCAGTTACACGATCAAAACTATAACCACCCTCGGTAATAGTAAGAGACACTATTCGAATTGCTGGATCAATTAACTTTTGTAGTACCAATTGTGGGTTTTCGGGTGCAAACAAATAATCAATGATGCTACCGATAACTTGAAAGTTAAGTTTGCCATCGGGATGCTTGGTAATGAGTGTGTACAGACAGTCTTGTGGCTTAAGGGCTTCAGACATGCGCTTATCGGACTCAAGTAGCCCCACGCCCACGATGCCCCAATCTTGTGCCAGTCCCTGCGACAGCAATGAGTCGATAGTGAGCGCTTGATGAGAGCGATGGAAGGCCCCGACTCCAAAATGCAGAATTCCCGGAGTCACGGCTTTGCGATCATAAGTTGGGACAAGCACATCTTTAGGTAGTGCTGAAAGAACCTGGTTTGAGAGTCGAGTCATATTTATTTCACAGCTCCCATTGCTAGGCCACGGACTAATTGTTTCTGAGCAAACCATCCTGCAAGAATTACAGGAAGAGCTGCTACTGTCGAAGCCGCTGACAGTACTGCAAGAAATTGCCCGCGCCCATCAACGAAACTCGCCAAAAATGGTGGAGTAGTTTTAGCGTTTGCACTTGTTAACAGAACAGAAAAGAAGTATTCATTCCACGAGAAAATAAAGCATATAAGTGCAACTGCAGCGATTCCTGGAAGCACAATGGGTAAAACTACGCTCCACAATTCAGTCTCAAAATTTGCTCCATCAATTCTTGAAGCTTCAATTACTTCGTGAGGAACCTCACTTAAAAATGATCGCATCATCCAGATTGCAATAGGCAAATTCATTGCAGCATAGACAAGAGAAAGTGCAAAAATATTATCTAGGACGCGCAAATTTTTAAAGATGATGAAGAGCGGGAGAATTGAAGCTGCGGCTGGCATAAAACGGGTGGAGATAAAGAAGAAGAGAGCATCCTGAACCTTGACGATAGGACGCACGCTGAGCGCGTAGGCGGCAGGAATGGCCAGCAACAAAACCAACGCAGTAGAAATGACGCTTGCCATCAAGGAGTTGGTGAGATAATCCACCATTCCTCTATCTGCTAAGCGAGAGAATCCCTCAAGTGTTGGCGTAAAAATAAATTTTGGCGTCAGGCTGGCAGCATCATTTTCCGTCTTGAAGGAATTTATAAACATCCAGGCAACAGGAAAGAAGTAAGTGACAGCGATTATCCAAGTTGCACCCGTAATTAGGGTGGCCTTAGTTGATTTCATTTGCTAACTCCTGAGATAAAGACCTTGAAGAGACTTCGAAGTGAAATCGTGGCCACGATTATTGTCAGAATTACTGTGACTACTCCATAGGCCGCAGCCTGCCCAACATTCATGCCCACAAAGGCGCGTTCATAGAGCAGGTAGGCCAGCGTCTTAGTTCCACCGGTTCCCTTGGTCATGATGGCTATAGGATCAAATGCCTGCAGCAACATTATCGTGCCGAGCAGAATCGCGATTTCAATGTACTGGCGCAGATGTGGCAACGTGATGAAAGCAAAGGTGCGCAAGACACCAGCGCGATCTACGGATGCTGCCTCCAAAACTTCTCGACTCTGAGACTGCAGTCCTGATAGCAGAATAAGCATCATAAACGGTGCATATTGCCAAGTAAGGAGAATAATTACTGAGATATATGGATACTGAGTACTCCAACCAATTGCTGAGAAACCAAGCTTTTGAACGACAAAATTGATGATACCAATATTGGTATCAAACATCGAAAATTTCCAAATGAGCGCAGACGCTGCTGGCATAATCAAAAATGGAGTAATAATGAGCGTTCGAGCAATGCTTTGGCCACGAAACTTTCGATCAAGTAATACTGCAAAGAAAAGTCCTACCAGCAACGAGCAAACTACAGAGAATGCCGTTAAGCCAACGGTGGCAATAATTGCAGGCAGTAAGTCACCAGTTTTGAAGACATAAATATAGTTATCAATTCCTGCAAAAGCCTTTTCTTGCGGCTTAAGTAAGTTCCACTCCATGAGGGAGAAATAGATTGTGACCAAAAATGGGACCTGTGTGAGCGCAATACTGAAAATGAGAGCTGGCGCAATCAGTTTGCGCGGAAGGAATTTCTCCTTAGTCGCACTTTTCGCTTGCTGCTCAATTTTTGTGCCCGAGGCCATGAATTCTCAATCCTTTTTACTAATTCTATAAGGTTTCAAGAAAAGATGCCGTGCAAGGAAAGTCGTAAACCTTGCACAGCATCTCTCTTACTTGAGTTGATGCATTACTGAATTACTTCTGAGCATCTCCTGCAGCTTGTGCAATTACTTGACCCTTGTCGAGCGCTTCCTTAACGGTTATGCGTCCGGCAATGGCATCAGCAACAAGCTGTGCAACCTGATTTCCAACATCCTGGAATTCAGGGATCGCTACATACTGGATACCAACCCATGGTTGTGGGTTAACACCAGGTTGCTTTGGATTCACTGCGCTCATAACTTCCAATGTGATTGGAGCATATGCGGCAGCTGCTTCCTTGTACTCAGGAATTGAGTAAGTTGAAGTACGAGCTCCTGGTGGAACTAGTGACCAGCCAAGCTTGGTTCCCACGAGGTTGTGGTATTCCTTGCTTGTTGCCCACTTGATGAACTTCACTGCAGCTTCCTTATTCTGAGTGTTTGCAGGAACTGCAAGGTTCCATGACCAGAGCCATCCTGCTTCCTTTGTCTTTGCGACTGGAGCATGTGCGTAGCCCATCTTGCCCTTTACAGGTGAATCATCTGCTTCAAGCATTGATGCGGCGACAGATGCGTCGTACCACATTGCAACTTTGCCCGTTTTGAGGGCTGTTAGGCACTCATTGAAGCTGTATGAAACTGGGTCTTTCTGTCCTGCTGATGCAAGAAGATCTTTGTAGAAAGTAACTGCCTGAACGAATTCAGGTGCGTTTACCTTTGCATCCCAGTTCATGTCATACCAAGTTCCACCAAATGTCTGAACGACAGTTGTCAGTGGAGCGAAGAGATCTCCCCAACCTGGCTTACCGCGAAGGCAGATACCTGCGGTATTTGCACTGTTTACCTTCTTCGCTGCAGCGGCAACTTCATTCCATGTTGGATTGTTAGAAAGCTTTACACCCTTAGCATCAAGGATTTCCTTGTTGTACATAAGAATTGAAGACTCTCCATAGAATGGAACTGCGTACTGCATTCCATCTACTGAAAGAGCATCCTTTACTGGAGGCAAAATATCGCCAACATCATAAGCGTCGTCAGCAAGATCTGAGGTGAGATCTGTTAGCCAACCATTAGCTCCCCACTGTGGGACTTCGTATGCACCGATTGTGACGATGTCATACTGTCCAGCTTTGTTAGCAACATCTGAAGTAACAGCAGAACGTAGGTCGCCTTCTTCCATTACCTGGAAGTTGACTTTAATACCTGGGTTATCTGCTTCGAACTCGCTCTTGAGCGACTCCATGTCCTTCATCTGGCCGTTGTTCACTGTGGCAAGTGTGAGAGTGACATCTCCGCCTGACTGTTGCTGAACAACTACAACGCCGGCAATAGCGACTACTACGATCGCAATCAGCGCCTTTACTTTGTTATTCATGTAATCTCCTATAGGTAGGTGAACGGCTTGCTTCAAAGGCTTACTGCGAGGGAGACCTTTGAGTTGTGCCGAATTTTGGTAGAGATTATTGAGTTTCTCGCGAAAATAGGTACTTTTTTATTTCGAACAATGGTACTTTTTTGCAGGGTTCCTTGTGTGAACTAGGTCTCAAAATGTTATCGATATTTAGGAGGTGGATATGCCTAAGCGTAGTTCCAGCCTCGAACGTGCTCGTTCTCAAGAGGTAAAACTTGAAATCTTGCCAGTAAATGCTTTTCAATCATTTAGATGTTTCATGCACGACTATCCAGCTCCTGGCGCCCGTTATTGCGTACACATCGAATACGAAATTCACTTGATTCGGAAAGGCTCAGGACACTACAAAATTGGAGACAAGATTGGAAAGTTTAAGGCGGGCCAAGTTTCGATCGTAGGTTCACGAGTTCCTCACGACTGGGTGAGCGATCTACGTAAAAATCAAATTATTCGTGATCGAGATGTGGTTATTCAGTTCTCGCGTGAGTGGCTTGAAAAGGTACGTAAGACAATTCCTGAAATCACCGATTTTGAACAACTTTTAGATCAGGCACAGAGAGCAATCATCTTTCATGATAAAAGTTCTGCTGCTGCCGGTAAAATTCTGGAAACAATTACTCGCTATTCGGGTATTGAGCAGGTAATGAAACTTATGGAAGTACTGCTAATCATGAGCCGCGCCCCGGAAAGTGAACGTGAGTACATTCTTGAAGATCCTTACCAAAACGACAGTGGACCTATGGCACGTCTTGCAGCCGAAAAAGGTGTTGCATACATATTCAATAACATTGATAAAAAGATTCGATTACAAGATGCTGCCAAAATTTCTTTTATGTCGGATTCACAATTTTCAAGAGTGTTTAAAGAGGCATCTGGTCTTACTTTTAGCGAAATGATTAGAAAACTACGGATTGAGCATGGCTGCAAACTACTTGGCTCGACCGATCTCTCAATTGCAGCCATCTCAAAAGATTGTGGATTTTCCAATCTTTCAAACTTTAATCGCCAATTCCTTCGCGAAATGGGCATCACGCCACGAGCTTTTAGAGCGTTAAATCCGAAACTACGCGTGGGACTGCTCGAACGAGTATTTGGCCATAAAAATCAACTACTTCAGCAAGCAAAAATCAATGTATATATGGATAAGAACAGCTCACAGGTCTCTGAGTTTATGACCAGGATTCCCTCAAAAAATCGTTTGCGAGAGGGAGAGAATTAGCGCAAATGCCCTCGCTCATTAAATGAGCGAAGTGCGCGCAAGCCATCGGATGGCCAGATTGAAATAGATGAAATTGAGCATGGTGTGGCATCCATATGGAAGACCGCATTCGCTGGAGCTCCGACGGCTAGCTTTGCAGCAGTCTTAATGACTCCATTATGGGTAACAACAATAACTTTCTTTCCAGGATATTCAGC
>DDMR01000016.1:3013-5747 GCA_002340925.1 Actinobacteria bacterium UBA2541 | reverse complement strand
GACATCGTTACAGATCCAAGTTCTTGTATCTTGGACGCTGGACTTACTAAGGTAATTGGAACAACAGCAAAAGTCGTTGGTTGGTATGACAATGAGTGGGGTTACTCAAATCGTTTAGTAGACCTTGTCGGATACGTAGGCAAGAAGCTTTAATGAATATCAAAACCCTCGACACAGTTGATGTTCGCGGGAAGCGAGTTCTACTTCGATGTGATCTCAATGTTCCGCTGAAGGATGGCGTAATAACTGATGACGGTCGAATCAAAGCATCACTTCCGACAATCAAATATTTGCTCGCCCAAGGTGCATCAGTAGTAATTACTGCCCACCTTGGTCGACCAAAAGGTGAGCGCAAACCCGAGCTTTCGTTAGCGCCTGTTGCCAAGCGACTGTCAGAACTGCTTGGCGAGGGCGTTGAATTTTCTAGTGAGATTTTCGGAGCGAAATTAAGTGGCTCTGGCGTAACACTTCTTGAAAATATTCGCTATGAAGCAGCCGAAACTTCGAAGGATGAAGCCGAAAGATTGGTGCTTGCAAAGGAGCTTGCTACTTACGCAGATGTTTTCGTGAGCGATGGCTTTGGTGCCGTTCACCGCAAGCATGCTTCAGTTTATGATGTTGCAAAGTTACTGCCACATGCAGCTGGTTATCTAGTTTCTGCTGAAGTAGATGTATTAAGGAAACTCACTCAAACTCCAGAGCGCCCGTACGGTGTCGCTTTAGGTGGTTCTAAGGTGTCTGACAAAATTGGTGTGATCTCAAATCTGCTGGAGAAGGTAGACACAATTGCAATTGGTGGCGGAATGCTCTTCACCTTTCTTGCAGCAAAGGGTTTGCAGATTGGAAAATCGTTAGTTGAAACGGATTTAATTCCAACTGTTATAGAACTAATGGAACGCGCTGAGAAGCGTGGAGTTAAGTTTCTATTGCCAACCGATATCGTCATCGCTCCAGAATTTAGCGCTGATGCCAGACCAACAATTGTTGGAGCTGATGCAATCCCAGCTGATCAGATGGGGCTAGATATCGGGCCAGCAAGCGCCGCAGCATTCGCGGCTGCGATTGGCGAATGTAAGACTGTCTTCTGGAATGGTCCAATGGGCGTATTCGAGTTTCCAAATTTCGCAAATGGAACAAAAGTTCTTGCTGAATCATTAACAAAAGTAAGTGGCATCAGTGTTGTTGGCGGGGGAGACTCTGCAGCAGCTGTCCGTAAACTAGGATTTGCTGATACTGATTTTGGATACATCTCGACTGGCGGCGGAGCCTCTCTTGAATATCTTGAAGGAAAAGAATTGCCGGGCTTAATCGTTTTACAGTAATAGTTTTTACAACAAGAAAAACATAAATCTGGAGGAAGAATGCGTAAGCCCTTAATAGCTGGTAACTGGAAGATGAATCTCAATCATCTTGAAGCTATCGCCGTTACTCAGAAGCTTTCTTACTCACTGGACGATAAAGATTTCGATGCAGTAGATGTTGTCGTAATTCCACCCTTCACCGATATTCGTTCAGTTCAGACTCTCATCGATGGGGATCGACTTCGTCTTTCCTACGGTGCGCAGGATCTATCACCTGAAGCTAGTGGTGCCTATACCGGTGATATCAGCGGTTCGATGCTAAACAAACTCGGATGCTCTTATGTTGTGGTTGGCCATTCCGAGCGCCGAGCGATTCACAATGAGAGTGATGAAACAGTAAATCGTAAAATTAAGGCCGCTCTCGCAAATGAAATCACGCCAATTTTCTGCATTGGTGAAGAACTTGCAATTCGCGAAGCGGGAACTCATGTTGAACATGTATTAAGTCAGCTTCGCAATGGACTAAAGGGCTTTCACAAACCTGATTTAAAGAAGATAGTCTTCGCATACGAACCAGTCTGGGCAATCGGAACCGGGAAAACTGCAAGCGCCGAAGATGCACAGGAAGTCTGTGCCGCGATTCGTGTCGAATTGGCAAAATTTGGTTCATCAGAAATAGCTGAGGCAGCTCGTATCCTTTATGGTGGATCGGTCAAGTCATCGAATATAGTAGAAATCATGAAGCAACCAGATGTTGACGGCGTTCTCGTCGGAGGCGCCAGCCTTGATGCTGAGGAATTCGCCAGAATTGCCCGCTTCCATCGGGCGGTAAGCGCGTAATTTGATCTTGATTGACGGGTATCCTTACGCCATTGCTCGGTGGAAGGACCTTCCAGGCTTTTACCGGTTTTAAATAGAGGGAGAAATTTGTGGCTTTAACGTTATCAATCTTGCTAGTCATCACAAGCGTTCTGATGGTGCTGCTTGTCTTGCTTCACAAAGGTAAAGGGAGCGGATTATCTGACCTCTTTGGAGGCGGCGTCTCTTCAAGTTACGGTGGCTCTTCGGTTGTCGAGAAGAACTTGGATCGAATCACAATTGTTGTTGGTGGCTTATGGTTCGCGGGAGTGATTGCTCTCAGTTTGGTTTTAAAGAATTAATACGTTTTAAATTTAATAGAGCACTAATTTAATAGAGGAGTAAATTATGGGTAGCGCAATTCGTGGAAGTCGCGTTGGCGCAGGTCCTATGGGTGAGGCAGAGCGTGGCGATGCTATTGCTCGTTTCCGAGTTTCTTATTGGTGCGCGCAAGGCCATGAAACTCGTCCTTCATTCGCTGAAGATGAAACTGTCCAAATTCCAGAGATTTGGGATTGCCCTCGATGTGGCTATCCAGCAGGCTTAAATAAAGATAAACCACCAATGCCAATCAA
>DDMR01000016.1:455-2878 GCA_002340925.1 Actinobacteria bacterium UBA2541 | reverse complement strand
TCAAAGAAGATTTTGGAAGATGCTTTAGCTCGACTTCGTGGTGAAGATTAAAAATTTAGATCTCAGCTACTGCTTCTAAAAGCCGTTTTATTCCTGAGGTTCGGTTTTTAAGATGAATTCTTACCACGGGTAGATCGCGCGAGGAAAGTGCTTCCCCGTCACCGAGTGCTTGTGCCGTAAAAAGATCGCTAAATGAAAAGTCTTTTCCAGGTATCTCAATATCAGCAGCAGATTCAGCGGTGATTTGCAGAAATCCACCATTGCTTGCACCGCCTTTATGAAATTGCCCAGTTGAGTGTAAAAATCTTGGGCCCCAGCCAAATGTAATTCCAATATCTTTTTTCTTAGCAATTGCTTCTCGTAATTGAAGTATTTCACCATCAGATTCACGATTTAGATATGCCATGATGGCAAGGTATTTTTCAGAACGAGCAATTAAATCACGCAGAACATCTGCTAGATCTGTAGCAGCACTGTTACCGTAAATTGCCAGGTTCTGGTCTTCGAAAAATGGTTGAGTGGCAGGTCTTCTATTCTGGCTCCAGCTAGCTAAAAGTTTGCTGGTTCGCTCTTTAGCCTCGGTAACATTTGGTTGGTTAAATGGATCTACGCCAAGTGCGCGACACAGTAGCGCAGTAACCCATTGCCAGAGTATGAAGTGTTCACCGAGTGATGCAACTATGTTTAAATCACATTCGCCATCCCCAAATCCGATTGAAAGGGCTGGGCCCGATACTTTTGAATTATGGGTTTCAACAACGATTGGTAGTCGGCCCTTCTGATCTTTTCCAGTCGATTCAGCTACCAATTGCTCTATCCAATCGCTGATACCTGGAACGTTAGATTCAGAATCATGAAGTGAAAAGTTCTGTGTGGTTTGCTCGAAGATTAACGTGGCGATCTTTATAGCAGATGAATTACTTTCGATAAAAGTTTTAGCCGCGCTATCAGCATCATCTAGTAGGACTGAGATATCAACTCCGAGAAGAGCTGCTGGAACGAGCCCGAAGGCGCTGAGGGCGCTAAATCTCCCACCTACAAAAGGATCGGCATTGATGACTCGTAAGCCTGAAGATCGAGCTGATATATCTAATGGCGAACCAGGATCAGTCACAATTACAAAGTGTTCTTGAGGATCTAGATTGGCATCAGTTAATAGCTTTTCAAAGAGTGCTTTTTGTGACGCAGTCTCGATTGTTGATCCTGACTTTGACCCAACAATTATCAGAGTTTCACTTAGGTTTTCCGGAATAGCTAGGCGTATCTGTTCTGGATCTGTCGTGTCCAGAACCGTAAGTTTCTTGCCGAAAGATTTTGCTACGACTTCAGGGGCTAGCGAAGACCCGCCCATTCCACACAAAATGAAATTACTTAGATTCTTCGATCTTGCCCATGCGCTAAGTGCGTCCAACTGGGGGAGTAAATCTCGGCTGGTCTGTGGGAGGTCAATCCAGTTAAGGCGTTCTCGCGCTCCTGGCTCGGCGGCAGCGCCCCATAGCGTTGAATCCTTATTGGCAAGAGCAACTGCAATTAAATTTAAATCTCTTGCTATTGAGCTACCGCCATCAAATTTGCCTAGTATCCGACCTGAGATTTCGATCATTTATGACCTGGCAATAGTTCTCTTTGCGGCTTTCACGACATTTTCTGGGGTGAATCCATATTCTTTAAAGAGAGTTCCGGCTGATGCAGATGCGCCAAAGTGTTCGAGGCTAACAATCTCGCCATTGTCGCCAACATACTTATGCCATCCGGCGCCGACTCCGGCTTCAATACTTACTCGTGCTTTAACACCCTTAGGCAGAACGCTCTCCTTGTATGAATCAGGTTGTTCTTCAAACCATTCTAAGCAAGGCGCACTTACAACTCGTGCAGCTATATTTTCATCTAAAAGAACTTTCGCTGCCGCAATAGCAACATGCACTTCCGAACCTGTCGCAATCAAAATAACATCGGGTTCACTCTTTGCTTCCACGATTACATAGGCACCCTTTGCCACGCCCTCGGCACTGCCACATTGGGTGCGATCAAAAACGGGGAGATTCTGTCGCGATAACGCGATTCCTACCGGCTTATCACGAGTGATTATTTCGCGCCAAGCAATTGCGGTTTCGTTAGCATCACCTGGTCGAACAATTGAAAAATTCGGAATCAAACGTAGAGAGGCGATGTGTTCGACAGGTTGGTGAGTTGGGCCATCTTCTCCCAAGCCAATTGAATCGTGGCTCCAGATAAAGATTGATGGAATATTCATTAGCGCTGCCAAACGAACGGCACCTCGCATGTAATCACTGAACACTAGAAAGGTGCCACCGAAGGATCGAGTTAGGCCGTGAAGTGCAATGCCGTTAAGTATGGCTCCCATTGCATGCTCTCTAATTCCGAAGTGAATGATTCGACCATACGGATTTGCATCCTTCATT
>DDMR01000016.1:0-265 GCA_002340925.1 Actinobacteria bacterium UBA2541 | reverse complement strand
CCAGCAATAGCGTTGATGATTTTTCCAGATGCCGCACGAGTGGCAATATCTTTTCCACTCTCGAATGTGGGAATTACTTGTTGCCAATCTTTCGGCAACTTTCGGGTCTGCAATCTTTTTAGCAATTCATCTTGTTCAGGATTAGTCTTTGCCCACGTTGCTAGTTCGTTGTTCCAGATTGCTCTCTGCGCAGCACCACGTTCGATAACTTTGCGGGTATGTTTTAAAACGGAATCTGGGACATCAAATGATTTCTCCGGATCTA
>DDMR01000066.1:4670-6535 GCA_002340925.1 Actinobacteria bacterium UBA2541 | reverse complement strand
AATTAGGAGAAAGAAGAACGGCCAGGCTGATAAGCCTGGCCGTTCATTTTCATCCTCGGGATTAGTAGGTTTTAACCCAACTTAGCAATTGCAGCTTCTGCAAGCTTCCGGAAGTCACCTTCAATTGGAAGGAAGGCATCATCGGTACCGAGATCTGTGCACTCACGGGAGATTATGAAGTTTGCCCACTCCTTAATTGCTGGAACGTTTGCTTTATTCTTGTAGTCTGAGTCACCAAGCATGTAGCTAATAATTCCTAGAGTGTAAGCACCTGGCTCTTTTGTATCATAATCAAAGGTGAAGAATCCAGTTGATCCAACCTTTGATGACGCAAGGAAGGCGCCGGTTGCAGCTGCAGTTGGAAGCATGAAGTTTCCTGAAGCATTACCAATCGCCGCAGTCCTCAAGTTGTACTTAGTGCCATAAGATGCTTCGGCGTAAGTGATTGAGTATTTTGTGGCCGCTGCCAATTGAGAGACTCCGGCTGAGAAGTTCGCACCAACGATGCGACCAATGTTTCCAGGTGCGTTGATGGTGCCTGGAAAAGCGGTTGAAAAGAGGTCATTTGAAGACTTTGTCCATACGGCTGGATTTACGCCCCTGAGCCATGAAGTGAAGTTTTTTGAAGTGCCTGACTTATCCGCGCGGAAGATCACTGTAATCTTCTGGTTTGGAAGTGTGTACCGAGCATTTCTTGTTACAGTGCGAACAACTTTTGGTTGTCCTTTCTTATTTTTTACAACATCACCCTGAGCATTTTTGCGATAAATAACTTCTGTAACCTTGCGATTGTTATCTTTTACAATAGCTGGGTCATTCCAACGTGTAATTTCACCAGCAAAGATCTTTGCAGCTGTTGTTGGAGATAAGTAGAGCTGGGTGCTCGCAGGTAGGTTATGGAGAACAGCGATTGGTGCAGCTACCGCTGGAATATGAACAAGTGTTGGGCGCGCTGTTGTGGCTGTGTGTGGAGAATCGGAGAACCAGACATCACCAGTCTGATTATCTGAAGCTGTCTTTCCTGCTCCAGAACCGCCGCCGCCATATGTAAGTGAGTGCCCTGTTTTCTTATTGAATGGGACCTTGCATGCTTCGATGAGGAGTTGAGGGAAGCTGGCGCCTGCGCCCGAAAGACTTGCCGCTTGTGCCGCTGGTGCAATTCCCACGATGAGGCCGACTGCAACGGCTACGACACCAAATTTACTTGAGAGTTTCATCTTCTACCTTTCAGTTACATCCCGAGATTGGGACCCACATGTTGTGAGGTCTTCAAAGTAGTTAATGAGGTGGTCTAACGTGCTACTACTTGGTGAACAACGATTGAACGTTCCGTAAATAGTTGAGTTATGTTATTAACCGAAGCGGCCGGTGACATAGTCCTCTGTGCGCTTATCACGGGGGCGCGAGAAGAGTTCATTTGTTGGCGAAACTTCGATAAGTTCACCCGGGCCACCATCTGAGAGCATAAAAGCCGAGTAATCAGAGACGCGAGCGGCCTGCTGCATGTTGTGAGTAACAATAACAATCGTCATCGTCCGCGAAAGCTCTGCAATCGTCTGTTCGATTCGGAATGTTGAGCCAGGATCAAGAGCCGAACAAGGCTCATCCATTAGCAGCACCTCTGGGCGCACTGCAAGAGAGCGTGCAATACAAAGACGCTGTTGTTGACCACCAGAGAGTGCGCTTGCATGCTCGCCCAAACGATCCTTTACCTCGTCCCACAAACCTGCGCGAACGAGACACTCCTCCATTAGTTCTTTGGTATTTGAGACTTTGAGCTGAGCTAACTTAATTCCTGAAAGAACGTTCTGCCCGATAGTCATTGATGGGAATGGATTTGGTTTTTGAAAGACCATTCCGATACG
>DDMR01000066.1:0-4410 GCA_002340925.1 Actinobacteria bacterium UBA2541 | reverse complement strand
CATGCTTCTTGCCAAACCATGCATGAACACCGCGTGCCTCTAAACCAGAGCCGATCGGCTGTGTACCTGGAGCTTTAACTACTCGTGCGCTTGCTAAATCTGCTAACGAATGAGGTGTGGTCGTTGTTTTCATTTTATCTCCTGGTTTAGGTTGTGAATTCTCTTGTGGGACTTCGCCGTGAGTATTCATAAATATCTACCGTTTCCTTGTCCGTGAAGAGATAAGCCGGGCTGCCATGAAGAGAATAAGAACCCAGACTAGTAGCACCAGGATTCCCGCCCAAGTGCGATAGCTGGACTCTTCAGAGCCGCCCAAAAGAAATGCCTTCCAAACGTAGAAGGGAATCGAACCCATTGGTCCAGAGACTGGATTGAAATTAGTCGCATCGCCGCCACCGGTGACCAGGATTAGAGGGGCTGTCTCACCAATAATTCGGGCGACTCCCAAAATAATCGCTGTCACGAGCCCGCTCTTAACTGCAGGGACCACGACCATTGCAACTGTTCGCCACTGGGTTGCGCCGAGTGCCAGCCCAGCTTCACGTAAATCGTTTGGGATCAGGAGAAGCACTTCCTCTGCAGTGCGTGCAACCGTTGGGATCATCAAAATCGAGAGTGCCAAGGCTCCCATAAGCCCTGAGAATGACTGAGTAATTGGGTAGACAATACTGGAGAGAATAAATAGACCCGCAACGATTGAAGGAACTCCAGACATCGCCTGAACCAAAAAGCGAATCAACCCTGCAAATTTTCCCTTAATCTCGGTTAAATAGAGCGCTGTGAGAATCGATATCGGCAGCGTAAAAATTAATGCAAGCCCAACCATAATAAATGTTCCAAGAATCGCCGCAAGCATTCCACCAGTTTCAATTGAGTCATTGACTGTTGCTTGAGACATGTCTTGTGTAAACAATCCCCAGTGAAGTCCGCGCCAGCCTTTTGAAATCACCGTGGCCAAGATGCTCACTATTGGAATGATCGCTAGGAAGATGGCAAAACGCGAAATACTGGTAAGCAAACTATCTTGAGCGGCAGGGATTCCAGCTCTTCGATATTCGGTAATAAATGAGATAGAAACATAAGAGATAAAGAATGCAATGACCCAACCTAGTTTTCCGTTGAGTCCCGTTGTAAATAAAAGAACAACCGATGCAAGAACAGAGAGAAGAAAGCTCAATGCTTTCTGGCTTCGCTCTTGCCGAGTTGGCAGCCAAGGCATCCCTGGTTTTACTTGATCAAGGTTGGACATTTAGCGACCTGTCTTTCCTAGTCGGTTTACAAGAAAGTTAGCGATGAAATTAATAATAAGTGTTAGCAGAAAGAGGACTAGTCCAGCTGCCATTAAAGCATTCGTTTCTTCACGATCGGCCTCACCGATTTTAAGCAGAATCATCGAGGCAATATTTCCACCTGCTCCAAAGAGCACTTGCCAGTTAACTTGGTAAACAATGTTAAGGACCGAGTAGACGGCAACCGTTTCTCCCATAGCCCGGCCAAGACCAAGCATCGCCCCGCCAATCACCCCACCACGTCCAAAAGGAATGACAACAGCGCGAATCATTGCAAGCCTTGTTGCACCTAAGGCGTATGCGGCCTGAATTCGATCCAATGGAGTTTGTGAGAAAACTTCACGAGAAATAGAGGTGCAAATAGGAATAATCATGATTGCGAGTACAACGCCCGCAATGAATGGTGAACGAGTAAAGAATCGGGCGGGGACATCGAATATTGGAATCCATCCCAAATACTTGTGAAGCAACTTAGCCCAATACTCCGCGCTGGGCATTAAGACTAAAAATCCCCAAAGGCCGAAGAGAAGTGAGGGGAACGCTGCCATAAGATCAATGAGAGCGATCAGGAAGTTGCGAATTTTTCGCCCTGCATAAAATTCAAGAAAGAGTGCACTCAGCACTGCAATTGGTATTCCGATAAAGACACCAATAGTTGCAGATAAGACTGTTCCGACAAGCATCGCGGCCAAACCATAACTCTGCGATACAACGCTTCCGTTATCATCTTCGACTACTGACCAATCCGAACTGGTAATTAACCCGAATCCTTCGAAGCGAAATACTTCGAATCCACGGTAAGCAAGAAATGCAAGAATTAATCCAAGGATTAACAAGGAGGACATTCCACCGCTGGTTACAATCACTCGGAAGAATTGATCTGAACGACGAGGCTTAGTAACAAGCACGCGTGGCTCCGGCGTTGTGCTTACGGGGTTAATGGTTTGACTCACCCGGGGATTATGTCTGGCAGGCACTTCGTTGGCGAGGCTGGAAAGTGAACCCAAGGTGAACGAATGGTGAAATTACGGCCCAAGGCGCTATCTCGATTAGGCTCCCCCGGTGAGCTCAAAAAATGATTCCCCGAACCTGATTTGGGTCGATTGCGAGATGACGGGTTTAGACCTTAATAAAGATGTATTGGTCGAAATCGCAGTCCTGGTTACGGACTCCGAGCTAAACATCCTGGGCGAGGGCGTTGACCTGGTTATCCGAGCAACCGAAGAGCAATTAAAAGGTATGAACGAATTTGTCACCAATATGCATACCGAATCTGGACTTATCACCGAGATCCCAAATGGCGTTGAGATCGAAAAAGCCGAGGCCGAAATAATTGCGTATCTAGAGAAATATGCATCGGGAGCTGGCAGATCTCCATTGGCAGGAAATTCAGTTGGAACCGACCGAGCCTTTATCGCTCGCGATATGCCACTTCTAAATGCCTATCTTCACTATCGCACTATTGATGTCTCATCAATCAAAGAATTGGCTCGCCGTTGGTATCCCCGAATTTACTTCGCAGCCCCAAAGAAGACCGGCAATCATCGCGCGCTCGGAGACATTCGTGACTCCATCGAAGAGCTCGAGTATTACCGCAAGGCCATCTTCATCCCCAACAATTAAAACCCCCATTTAAATGTAGCCACAAATTCTGATATTGTGGCCACATGGAAATTGGTATCAGGGAATTAAAAAATCGGCTATCTGAAATTCTGCAACGTGCAAACGAGGGCGAGCAGATAACAATTACAAATCACGGCCAGGCAATCTGTCTACTTTCGCCGGTGCAGGATGAAGAAATTAAGCGGCCTGCATTTCTAGAACGTGCCATTGCAGAAGGGCGAGTAAGGCCAGCCACTCGCACCTCATTGGGCAATTTCAAGCGGATTAAGCCTCGCAAGGCAGGACCTACAACAACAGAATTGCTCATTGAATCTCGTCGCGAGCGCAAATTTTGACATCTCTTTATTTAGACTCAAGCGCATTGTTAAAAAGATACCTTGAAGAAGAGTTTTCTCAGCAATGTGAAGAAACTATCGTTAAATATCAAGATAAATACATCTCCCAAATCGGTGTAACCGAAACCCTGATCAACCTGCGCAAACGCCTTAGCGCTTCTGAATTCGCCATGGCAACAAAGCTTTTCGAGGCCGATATCGCAATCTTCAACATCATAGAATTCGACGAGACGACCTCTGATTTGGCTGTTGAGATATCCGAGGGCACCAACTTGGCGACCTTAGATGCCATCCACTTAGCCTCTGCTGCGAGTCTTGGCAGCAAGACCATTGATTTTCTTACCTACGACAAAGTCCAGCGAAAAGCCGCAAAATCCCTTGGTTTTAAAACTCCTGGGTCTTAGTTCCCTTTGGGGAATGTAGACTATGACATCCATGGTGGTCGTAGCTCAGCTGGTAGAGCACTCGGTTGTGGTCCGAGATGTCGCGGGTTCGAGCCCCGTCGATCACCCCAATCTTTGCAAGTAGTTAAATAAAAGGAGACCTGAAATGGAATCTATGGTCTTCGACGTAGTAATTGAAATCCCTGCCGGGTCAAGAAATAAATATGAAATCAATCATGAGACCGGTGAAGTTCGTCTAGATCGAATGCTCTTTACTGCAACTCGTTTTCCCCACGATTATGGCTTCGTAAAAAACACACTTTCAAATGATGGCGACCCTCTTGATGCACTTGTCATGTTGGATGAACCAACATTTCCTGGCTGCGTTGTTTCTTGTCGCGTTATCGGAATGTTTCGCATGACCGATGAAAAAGGTGGCGATGACAAACTGCTCTGTGTCGCAGCTGGAGATATTCGAAAGTCTGGTCTCAAAGATTTAGCCGATGTTCCATATTACGAGCTTGAAGAAATCAAACACTTCTTCGAAGTGTATAAAACCTTAGAACCAGGCAAAGAAGTCCACGGTGGCGAATGGGTGAATCACGACGCCGCCCAAGAAGAGATCATGAATTCTTACAATCGATTCAAACAGCACTAAACAAGCCTAATTAAAAGAACTTCCGAAGCTCTTTAGACTTTTGCGCACACCCCTTCTCGCTGATAGGGTCTGCGATGCATTCGAAGATTCCCCCTTTGAATGAGCTCGGGTTGTTAGCTCAG
>DDMR01000002.1 GCA_002340925.1 Actinobacteria bacterium UBA2541 | reverse complement strand
CTTTCAGTGTCACTTGTCCGTAATTCACTGACCTCGATATTGAAACAGAGAAGTGGCTTAACAATTTTGGGAGCGATTTGAATCTGAACATCAGCAGTTTTACTGGTAGTCAGAGTGAGAATTGCGCAGACCAGTAGCAGATAGCCTGCTCCCCAGAAGTAGAAATCTGAAGTTTGCTTATCCATAGCGCCGAGCAATCTCAGGAAAATCGGTAATTACACCATCGATGCCTAACTTTTTACAACGCTCAAAGTCAACGTCTTCATTTACAGTCCAGATCAAAATTCTGCTTCCTCGTTCCTGCAATTTCTTTACGAGCGATGGATGCTTTGTTATTAGGTCTATGTCGAGCGCAGAGATCTTGCTCTTCGAAAAAATCGCTGGTAAATAGTATTTTGATATTTTACCTGCCACCCAATCAGATTGAACTCTTTTTCCGGCAAATTTTGAAAAGGACATGACTACAACTTCGATTCCAGCCGCTTTTATGTCGCTTGCCATCGACTGTAGCAATTCAACAACGCTACGCTCGATTCGTCCGCCATGAATATTTGGATGCTTGGTCTCAATTAATAGATGCTTTCTAGCAGAGATTGCTAAATTAAGTAGTTCGTCAAGCGTCATTAATTCATGCAAGCTTTGAAGTTCTTTTAGATTTGTGCGAGAAACCCAAACTCTTTTACCAGCAATTCGTCCTGTCGTAGCATCGTGAATGCAGACAATTTCGCCATCTCGCGACAAACGGACATCACATTCAAAACCATCTGCTCCTTCTTTGATTGCAACTTCGTAGGCCGATCTCGTCATCTCAGGATTATTGCCGGAAGAACCGCGGTGAGCATAAATTTTCATTTGCCAATTATGAAAAAGAGCGAATTTATGAATCCAAATTTCTTAGAAGGGGGTTTAGCTAGAAACAAGGCGCGCATAACTGGCGCCCAGATTCCAAAAACCCGAGAAAATACCTTGGCCCGCGCGCTGCGATCAGAATGTAAATTTCTAATATTTCCTGAGCTTTCGGTTGGGTGAATTGCAATCACAATAGGTTCAAACTGCCCCTTAAGCCCCGACCTAAGTGCATCTGCAATAAAAATATATTCGTCTCCTAGATAGTTTGGGGCACCAGCACCAAAGTTTTCATCAAACTTAATCCCAGCAGATTTGATGTCAGAAGTTCTAATCATCATTTCGTATGTCGCAGCTTTCGCAGAATTAGTTAATTTCAGTTGATGTGATTTAGTTGGATAACGCTTTCTAAGTTTCCCGGTTTCGTCTATGGCCTGCATCAATAGGATAGAAACATCTGGATTCGCATTTAAGTAATTTATGGCTGAAGCAATTCCTGATTCTTTAAATTCAATATCGTCATCACCAAAGAGCAGATACGCGGATTCCGCGTTTGCAATTGCAGTATTTCGACTCTTTGCCACACCCTGATTCTTTAATTCAAATACTTTCACTTCAGGACTGAAACCTGGGACTGAAATTGAATCTGGATTTTGAACTATAACTAGATTATTTACCGAAGCTAGAAATTTTATGTTCTTCGCCCGGTTGGCTAAGGTTGAATAGCCAATTGTTAAAGGTAACAAACTACTCACTGTGGGTGCGAGCCCTTGCGAACTTCATCAAACTTCTCGAAATATTCGAGAGGCCTGAATTTTGCATGCGAAGACCAAAGAAGAGAACAACCGTGTTCGACGTGCTAATTTCTCCTGTAAAGCTGAGAGCAATCAACGCACCAAAAAGAATCAGCATGGCCAAGCCAGAAATTAAGATTCCATTTTCTCCAGAACGAATGCGGGTTCTAACTTTTGTTGAACTTAAAACCCGCTCTTTACGCCTTCGTGCTTTAACAAAGCCTCTTTGAGATTTTAGCTGCCTTGCAAAAATTCTTCCTATTATTTGTATTACAGATGCAACTACGACAATATTTAGTAGACCAAATTTCCAATTCAATATAGTAGAGAAAAGAATGATCACTCCCATTTGCATAAAATTCGTTAATAGGCTTGTTAACTCAAAGGCTTGTGACCAACGCCAATTCTCATTTCTGCGAAGTATTTTCTTCTCCGAGGCCTTAAAGGCGCGATCAAAAACATTGATTCTATAAATTCGCTGAAAGTAATGGCCTGCTCGAGTTCCGCCTAGGAAAAGAAAGAATGCTCCTACAAATAAAATTATTTCGTTTCTACTTAATTCGTCCTCATGTAAAATTATCTGCATAAAAAATTTAGCAACAGCTAGTTCTGATACCGAAATGAATGCACCGGTCAAGACGAGAACAACTAAGATTAAACGAAATCGCGTGGTTGGAAAAAGTTGCAACATAGATGCTTTGAGTTGTAGAAATATTGTCCGCACGAGTTAATTATTCCTTAGTTTTGCCGAAGACACGATTGCCGCTATGTGGCCAATGGTCACGAATAGGGAGATTGCAAGCGCAATTTCCATTGACTCTTTGAGCGCTCCGAAAATTGCTACATACATAGTGAATTCGATTGAGTGAAATATCCGTTGTGCTGGAATGAAGTTGAATACCTTGCGGATATTACGAAGCACCCCTTTAACTGGCAGATTAGCTCCATCTAGGTCCTGGATTTTTGGAAGTCCTGAAAACGCCCGAGCAACATGGACTGCATCATTCAGCCCTTTATTTAGAATAATTAGGATGGCTAAGAGCGCGCCAAGAAATGGATAAATTGAATCTGTGATCGGCTCGTTTGGCCAGTTGGCAAGGCGTAATCCAAAACAGATAGGTATCAAACCCTCTGCTAAATAATGACCGAGCTTGTCTAAAAAAATACCCATTGGTGATTTTGTTTCACGCCATCTTGCGACTTCACCATCGCAGCAATCGATCAACATCTGCAAGTGACTCAGAAAGAGTGCCAATGCAATGCCTTGCCAACCTTGGATAAGTAGTGCGGGCCCTATCGAAGCACCAACAATAATCATCAGCCAAGTGACGCCATTAGCAGTAATTGAAGTCCTTAAAAAAATCCGAGTCAGATAAGGAGAGATTTTTCTTTGATAAAGATCCGCAATCCAGTGCTCTGATGTAGATCTACCTGTAACCGAAGCTGGTTGTGAAATTTCACGGATCTGATCAATAGTCGGTCTACTTGGTCTTGTGGTCATGAATTAACCAACCTTTACCTTACGGCTGAGAACCCATTGAACTGAAGAAATAATAAAGAACAAAATGCAGAAGTAAAAAACCAGAATTGTGAGAGACCAGCCCAACCCAATCCATAGCGCAATTATGAATAAACGACCAAAGATAAATCCGCCTGCGATTGATAGCCAGATTGGCTTCTTCTCGCCTTGAAGTGCCCGATACATATTGTCGTAGTGGCTGAAAAGAATTGCGAGCAATAGCAAGAAAATAACTGATTTATCCAGATCTGTTGTAATTGCAATTTGTATGAGAATCGCGCCTTCAAGAAGTCGAAGCACAGATGGCATGAGCCAATCGAAGCGATTGGTCGAGCCCTTACTCTTAAATGAATCTATCTGATCATCAATTAAATCTTTATTTACTCGCTCTTTCGGCCAAGTTAGAGTCTTTTTGAATCGACCACGGAAGACAAGTGCAATAGATATCA
>DDMR01000017.1:31240-40963 GCA_002340925.1 Actinobacteria bacterium UBA2541 | reverse complement strand
ATCATTTTCTAGAAAAAGATCAATTCCAGGACCCTGCAAACCAATTGAATTGAGCATGCCACTTGGCGTCTCTGCCATTCTTGGAGTTGCTCGACCTGATCTAGCTTTTAACATAATGGATTTGGTGACGACAGCGCCGAGTTGGCTGAGTTCGAAGAATTGACTTAACTCTTTACCAGATCCCGCACATCCGCTTGCAGTAAATATTGGATTCTCGAATTCGGCCTGTCCCAAAGTTGTTTGGTAGTTAAACATTATTAGGCGCCCCATGTTCCTTCAGGAATTGTGCGCTTGGCCTTCCAGATCACGTTCTCTCCAGCAACTACCGGACCATCTATACATGAGCGGAGCATTCGAATAACCCCATCCTCGCCTTTAATGGGAAGAACGCAGGTCATGCAAACACCAATACCGCAGGCCATCGATTCTTCGATTGAACATTGATGCATCAGATTAAATTCTTCAGCAATGTCATTGATCGCTTCTAGCATTCCCATCGGTCCACACGAATAAATAATGTCGATCTCATTTGCCTCAATAATTTCACGCATTGCATCGGTAACTTTTCCAGTTTTTCCGGTCGAACCATCTTCGGTTGTTATCGTTAAGCTACTGACAGAACGCTTCCCATCTAACGGTGCATATATTTTCATCGCAGTGCTCGCACCAAGAACCATATCTACGCGACAACCACGATTCTTCAGGACTTCTGAAAGCCCAAAGAGTGGGGCACTTCCGTAGCCGCCACCGACTAAGAGCGCTCGGACTGGTTCTGTTGGAATTCCGAATGCAGTTCCAAGTGGCGCAATTAAATCAATCTTTGAACCTGGTTGTTGATTAGCTAACCAAGTGCTACCTGCACCATGCGGTGCAACAACAATTTCCAACAAGCCAACGCTCTGGCCACGATCAAAGGTTCGGTAGATAGCAAAGGCTCTCCGCAAAACTAACTGGCTAGACTCGCCACCTACCGATATCGCAACAAAATTTCCAGGCTTCGAAGAATTAGCCAAATCACCGACCGCAAAGACCATGTGGTGATAAGCGCCAACCTTTTTATTGCTGACTATTTCGGCAAGAACCTGTTTAGCGCTGCTGTTGATTCCCATCATTCGACGATTGCCAACCAATCCTGGATTGAACAAATGCTAAAGCTCTTCCCCTGTAGTTCAGATATTCCGGCAACCGCAGCCTTAAAACCGGCAATGGTTGTAATGCAAGGAACTCCTCTTTGAATTGCTGCGGTGCGAATCATCCACCCATCCATGCGAGTTCCCCGGCCAAGAGGTGTATTGATAACTAGTCCAACTACACCTTCAGTAATCAGATCTACCGCAGTAAATTCCCCACTTGGACCGCGACCCTGTGAATGTTTGCGCACTAGTTCAGAATCCACACCATTCTGCTTAAGAAAATCGTGGGTTCCCTGAGTAGTAAACAATTTGAATCCGATTCCATTCAAAATTTGAGCCGGATATAGTGACGCTTTCTTATCACGCTCAGATAGCGATAGAAACACTGAACCAGCCATAGGCAGCGCACCAAAAGCCGCACTCTGACTTTTTGCATAAGCCTCACCGAATGTCCCAGCAATTCCCATTACCTCACCAGTCGATCTCATCTCTGGTCCCAAGATTGAATCTACTCCGGTGCCATCGTTCCTGCGGAATCTATTCCAAGGAAGTACGGCTTCCTTAACTGAAATTCCTTTAGCAATTCCATCGCCAGATTTTGGAAGCAAATCTTTGGCTCGGAGTTCAGAGATCTTCACTCCAGTTGCGATTAACGCTGCGCATTTTGCTAGTGGATTTCCTGTCGCCTTACTTACAAATGGAACTGTTCGCGAAGCTCTGGGATTGGCCTCAAGGACATAGAGTTTCTCATCAGCTGTTGTATTTGCGATAACTGCAAATTGAATATTAATTAAGCCCCTAACTCCGATGCCACGAGCAAGTTTTTCAGTTGCAATTCGAATCTCCCGGGCAAGCGCGGATCCAATAGAGAAACTAGGAAGTACGCAAGCAGAATCACCCGAGTGGACACCAGCTTCTTCGATATGTTCCATCACGCCAGCTAAGTAAAGTTCTTCGCCATCGAAGAGCGCATCAACATCTATTTCAACAGCGTCATCCAAAAACTTATCAATCAATACTGGATGATTCGGAGTTATTTCCGTCGCCTTTTTTATGAAATCTGCAAGTGATTCGTCATCGTAAACAATTTCCATGCCACGTCCACCCAGAACGAATGAAGGACGGACTAAGACTGGGTAAGTGATATCGTGCGCAATCTTCAACGCTTCCTCGAAAGTATTTGCCATTCCAAATGTTGGGGCATCTAAAGAGTTAACTCGCAGCAGCTCACCGAACTGACCTCGATCTTCCGCCAAATCAATCGCATCCGGCGAGGTTCCGAGAATTTTCACTCCTGCATCTTGTAGACCACGCGCAAGACCAAGTGGTGTCTGGCCGCCAAGCTGAGCAATAACACCTACAACTGGACCTGCTTGCTCTTCGGCGTATATAACTTCCAAAACATCTTCCAAAGTTAGCGGCTCGAAATAGAGTCGATCTGAAGTGTCGTAATCCGTTGACACAGTCTCAGGATTGCAGTTAATCATTATCGTTTCATATCCCGCAGCCTTCAGCGCAAATGCAGCATGGACACAGGAATAATCAAATTCAACGCCTTGGCCAATTCGATTAGGACCACTGCCGAGGATAATTACTGCTGGTTTAGTTCTAGGAATAACTTCGCTTTCGAGGTCATAGCTTGAGTAGTAATAAGGGGTGTGTGCTTCAAATTCTGCAGCGCAAGTATCGACAGTTTTATATATAGGGCGAAGACCAATTCGGGTTCTGGTGGCCGAAATTTCGGCGAGTGATTTGCCAGTCAAATCTGCAATCTGGGAATCCGAAAAACCATTGGTCTTAGCAACGCGAAGGAGTTCTTCAGATAGATGAGTGCTTTGGGTTATCTGTTTAGCTATTGAATTGATTTCTACGATCTGCGATAGAAACCAAGTATCAACTTTCGTCGCTGCATAAACTTCTTCAATTGTTGCGCCCAAATACAATGCGAGTTGGACTTGTTGTAAGCGATGTTCGGTTGGGATGGCCATAGCCGCGAGCAAATAATCTTTGGTTACACCTCTTGTATTCCAGTGGAAACTCGTTCCCTTCTTTTCAACAGAGCGTAGCGCCTTCTGCAGAGCTTCTGGAAAGGAGCGACCAATCGCCATCGCCTCACCGACGCTCTTCATAGTGGTGGTCAGCCTGGTATCGGCCTCAGGAAATTTTTCGAAGGCAAATCTAGGGACCTTAACAACTATGTAATCTAAAGTTGGCTCGAAGGAAGCGGGCGTAACTTTTGTGATGTCATTCTGAATCTCATCAAGGGTGTAACCAATTGCTAGTTTTGTCGCGATCTTCGCGATCGGAAAGCCAGTCGCCTTCGAAGCTAGAGCTGAAGATCTAGAGACGCGAGGATTCATTTCGATAACAATAATTCGGCCATCACTTGGATTTATTGCAAACTGAATGTTGCATCCCCCGGTAGCAACTCCAACCTCGCGAATGATATCTATCGATAGATTGCGAAGTTTTTGATATTCAACATCGGTTAGCGTTAAAGCTGGAGCCACGGTGATTGAGTCTCCAGTGTGAACACCCATTGGATCAATATTTTCAATACTGCAAACGATTACAACGTTATCTTTGTTATCTCGCATCACTTCTAACTCAAACTCTTTCCACCCAATTATTGATTCCTCAAGTAAAACTTCAGTCGTAGGACTATGTCGCAGACCTGCTCCAGCGATAAGTTCTAAATCACTCTGGTTGTATGCAATTCCAGAGCCCAATCCCCCCATCGTGAATGAAGGTCTTACGACTACGGGATAGTTGAGAACTTGTGCTCCGGCTATACATTCCGCCATTGTGTGACAAATTACCGATTTTGCAGATGAGCCACCGATTTTTTCAACAATCTCCTTAAAAGTTTCACGATCTTCACCGCGTTTAATTGCTGGGATATCTGCGCCAATAAGTTTGACGCCCAACCTTTCGAGAGAACCACGCTCGTAAAGTTGCATTGCAGCATTTAACGCAGTCTGCCCACCAAGTGTTGCCAGAATTGCAGTTGGCCTCTCTTTGATAATTATTTGCTCAATAATCTCTGGTGTTATGGGTTCAATATAAGTAGCGTCAGCAAACTCTGGATCTGTCATTATTGTGGCTGGATTTGAATTTATAAGAATTACTCGAATTCCTTCACTTCGCAGGACTCGACAAGCTTGGGTTCCTGAATAATCGAATTCACATGCCTGTCCAATAACTATCGGACCACTGCCGATAACCAAAACACTTTCAATCGAAGAATTTCTAGGCATTAGCTACCTTCGCATCCTTCATAAGATCAAGAAACTTATCGAACAAATAACTTGCATCGTGTGGGCCCGCAGCTGCCTCCGGATGATACTGAACGCTAAACGCTGGCGTTTCTAAAAGTTCTAGGCCTTCGACGACCCCATCATTTAAACAGAGATGACTTACAAAGCCTGCACCGTAAATAGTATTGAAGTTACCCTCGACTGGCGCTGCGACAGCGAAACCATGATTGTGCGCTGTAATTTCGATACGCCCAGATTTTAAATTCTTAACCGGTTGATTGATCCCTCTATGCCCGAATGGCAATTTGTAGGTTTCAAAACCTAACGCCCGACCCATTATTTGATGGCCAAAGCAAATTCCAAAGAGTGGTATCTGTGCACTTAAAATTTCGCGGACAAGCAGAATCATTTCCGTCATAGTTGCTGGATCGCCAGGACCATTCGAGAGAAATACGCCATCAGGATTTAGGGCAACTATCTGCTCGAAGGTTGTGCGCGATGGAACAACGTGAACTTCTATCCCTCGCTGGGACATAGCTCGTGGAGTCGCGCCTTTAATCCCCATATCGAGAGCCACAACAGTGAATTTTTTTTCGCCAATAGCACGGACGACATATGTGCTATCTGTTGAAACGTCATCGGATAAAAATGCACCCGACATTTTCGGTGTTTTACGAACCTTTATGACCATTTCTTCGCGCGTTAACCCAGTGTTCGAAAAGATGCCGACCCGCATCGCCCCAAGGTCCCTTAGGTGTCGGGTAATTGCTCGAGTATCAACTCCCCTAATTCCGACAACGCCATTGCTCTTTAGGTCATCCTCAAGAGTTCGCTCTGAACGCCAATTACTTACAACTGGAGATGGATTTCTTACGACAAAACCACTTACCCAAATCTTCTTTGATTCTTCATCGGTTGTATTCATTCCGGTATTTCCGATGTGCGGCGCAGTCATAACAACAACTTGTTTGTGATACGACGGGTCGGTAAGAGTCTCTTGATACCCAGTCATTCCAGTAGAAAATACCGCTTCACCAAAGGTCTCACCTTCGCAGGCCCAACTTTCACCTTCGAAAATTGTTCCATCATCCAGAACTAGGAAAGCTTTACTCAACTGCTCCCCCATTCACAATCTCGCCATTACTCAGAACCTGTTTTCCATTCAAGAATGTATGCACAACTCGTGATGGAAGTTGCATGCCCTCGAAAGGAGTGTTCTTACTCTTCGAAGCCAGTCTATTGCGGTCAACAATCCAATTAGCATTGCTATCAATTATTGTTAAATTCGCCGTTGCGCCAACCTTCAAAATCTGACCGTGATGTAAGTAACCCGCTATCTTTGCGGGCGCTATCGACATTCGATCGACCAAATCAGCCCAAGTCATCATCTTTGTTTCTATCATCGCCTTAACCACAACTGAAAGCGCAGTTTCTAAACCAACCATGCCAAATGCGGCGCTCTGCCATTCGCAATCCTTATCCTCTGTTGGATGTGGAGCGTGGTCCGTGCCAACGATGTCAATAGTTCCATCTGCCAAGCCCTTACGAAGCGCGAGGACATCCCTCTCGGTTCGCAGCGGCGGATTAACTTTGTATACCGAATCGTAATTAGTGACTAAATCATCAGTAAGAAGTAAGTGGTGCGGGGTAACTTCTGCCGTAACGTTAATTCCGCGAGATTTGGCAAACCTGACTAAATCTACGCCTCCTGCGGTTGTGAGATGACAGATGTGCAATCTGCTGCCGACATGTTCGGCCAATAAAATATCTCGCGCAATAATTGCTTCTTCCGCAACAGCTGGCCAACCAACTAGCCCTAATTTCGAAGAGACTATTCCTTCATTCATCTGCGAATCAACAGTAAGCGCTGGTTCCTGCGCGTGCTGTGCGATGATTCCATTGAAAGTTTTCACATATTCAAGCGCGCGGCGCATCAACAAAGGATCCGAGACGCATTTTCCATCATCGCTAAATATTCGAACTCTAGCTTTCGAATTAGCCATCGCCCCAAGTTCAGCCAGAGATTTTCCAGCTAGCCCTTGAGTAACTGCGCCGATTGGAAATACATCACAGAAACCCGCTTCCTGACCAAGTCGATAAACCTGCTCTACAACCCCTGCGGTATCCGCCACTGGAAAAGTATTTGCCATTGCAGAGATTGCAGTGAAACCACCTTTCGCCGCCGCCATACTTCCAGTGGCAACTGTTTCAGAATCTTCACGTCCCGGTTCGCGTAGATGCGTATGTAAATCAACCAAACCCGGAATCAATAGATTTTTTTCGGCGTCAATCTTCTCGCCTTTGTTCAAGCCGCTTCCGATTTCGGATATAACGCCGCTCGAGACAATCACGTCTACAACTTGGTCATCAATTAACCGGGCATTTGTGATTGTAAATTCCATTTAGGCACTGACCTCTCCGGTAAGCGTTGCGCCCCCAAGTAATTGATACAGAACAGCCATCCGAACTAAAACACCATTTGAAACTTGATCTAGCACAACTGATTTATGAGAGTCTGCGCTCTCTGCAGATATTTCTAGCCCCCGATTCATTGGACCTGGGTGCATAACAATTGCATTTTTGCTTAGCGAATTTAGCCTTGTTATATCTAGCCCAAAGCCTCGCGAGTATTCGCGCTCAGATGGGAAGAATGAATTAGCCATTCTCTCAGATTGGACTCGTAGCATCATTAACACATCAACTTCTTTAAGAACACTATCTAAGTCATAGCTAACCTTCACCTTCCAATCGGCAACGCCAACCGGAATCAAGGTGGGAGGAGCAACCAAAGTAACGCTCGCCCCTAGTTTTGTAAGAAGTAAAACATTGCTTCGAGCAACCCGTGAGTGCAAGATATCCCCCACGATTGCGACCCGCAATCCATCAAAGCTCTGATTAAATTGCGGAAACTTACTTCTTATTGTGTAGGCATCTAAGAGCGCTTGGGTTGGATGTTCATGAGTTCCATCACCAGCATTGATAACTGAGGCACTTATCCATCCAGAATCCGCAAGCCGTTGTGCGGCGCCAGAGGCACCATGTCGAATTACAACTGCATCTGCGCCCATGGCCTGCAGCGTTTGTGCAGTGTCCTTAAGAGATTCTCCTTTGCTAACACTTGATCCCTTTGCTGAAAAATTAATAACATCGGCAGATAGTCGTTTCGCAGCACTCTCAAAGGAGATACGAGTTCTAGTTGAATCTTCGAAGAAGAGATTAACTACAGTTCGACCACGCAGCGTTGGAAGCTTCTTCATAGGACCGTCAGAAATCTTTGCTAATTCACTTGCAGTGTTCAAAATTTCAAAGGCCTCTTCTGCACTTAAGTCGTTGATGGAAAGTAGATGCTTGTTCATCTAGACACCTGCAAGAATTTCTACACAGTCTTTACCATCAATCTCATCCAAGGAAACTTTCACCGATTCACTTGATGAGGTAGGAATATTCTTACCAACATAATCCGCCCTGATTGGAAGCTGGCGGTGTCCACGGTCTACCAAGACCGCCAATTGAACTGTGGCTGGGCGACCAATTTCGCCGATTGCATCTAGCGCTGCCCGAATGGTGCGGCCTGAGAAGAAAACATCATCAACCAGAACTATGTCTTTGCCTTCAATTCCGCCACTCGGAATCAAGGTAGGCAACAAGGGTCTAGGCGGTCGCATCCGCAGATCATCACGGTGAAGAGTTATGTCTAGAGTTCCCACCGGAACTGGTGATTGTATTTCCTTGAGGAATTGAGCGATTCGCTCTCCTAGGAATGCGCCTCGCGTTGGAATGCCGAGCAAGACGACATTGTCTAAGCCGTGATTGTGTTCAATAATTTCATGCGCGATGCGCTTTAGCGCCCGGCCAATTTCGCCGGCGTCCAGGACTATAGCCATTTTCTCTCCTTCGCCGCCTCTCTGGACGGATCGTTAAAGGAACTTCTTGCCTCTCGGGCGGGGAAAAGATACCACTTGTGGACAGCTAAATCCATTTACCCTTTCCCGTGTCTATTCTCGGCGAATGATAACTATCCCCGAACGTTCGATCGAAGAGATTGCTGCAGCTATGAAGTCAGTCAGAAAGGCAAAGGGAATGACGCTTCGAGAGGTCGAAGCCAAATCCGGTGGGACCTGGAAGGCAGTCGTAATTGGTTCCTATGAAAGATGCGATCGCGCCCTTTCAATTAAAAAAGCCATAAATCTGGCAAATTTTTATCAAGTCCCGCTAAATGAATTACTGGGATTAACATCCGAATCCAAATCACCCTCGCGCGAAAAGATCACTTTAGACATTCGCACCGCATCTCATTTAACACACGGAGATACTGGGCTTGAAATCCTTCAAAGATTCGCATCCCTAATCTGCGCGAGACGTGAAGATTGGAACGGAGAAGTTTTATCAATCCGAAATACTGATTTAGCAACAGTTTCGATTTTATTGAATTTAGATGAACCAGCAACATATGCCTGGCTCTTTTCTAGAGGGCTCTTACTAAACAAACCCTAATTAGAGCGTAGTTTTTTCGAAATACTAGAGCGCGAAAGATGGCTTTAGAATAATAATTCGACCAAGAACTCCGTTGATATATTTAGCCGAATCTTCTGTTGAAAGTTCAGTAGCAATCTCTACCGCCTCTGAAGCAGCAACTTGATCATCCAGATCGTTCTTGAAGAGGATTTCAAAGAGCGAGATTCTTAAAATATTGCGATCTATCGCTGGCATTCGATCCATATCCCAGCCCTGTGCGTATGTCGTAATCAGTTCATCTATTTTGAGCGCATTCGTTTCTACACCTAGAAGCAATTCAAGAACATAATCCCGCTCTGAGAGCTCGATCTCGCCACGGCTCTCTAACAAATCGATTGCTCGAGCGCTACGGATGTCCGCTTCGTATAAAAAATCTAAAGCACGCTTGCGCGCCTTACGGCGTGCACTCACTAGTTTGCTCGGCCTAAGTAAGCTCCGGTACGGGTATCAACTAAGACCTTTTCATCTTGCTTGATAAAGAGCGGGACCTGAACCGTGATTCCAGTTTCCAAGGTAGCTGGTTTTGTTCCACCGGATGAGCGGTCCCCCTGCAGACCTGGTTCGGTGTATGTAATCGTCAATTCAACAGATGCTGGCAAATCGATGTAAAGCGGGTTGCCTTCGTGAATTGCAACATTTGCTTCGCAATTTTCTAGCATGTAATCAGCTGCGTCTCCAACTGTTGCAGCGGAAATATTCATCTGATCAAAAGTTTTCTGATCCATAAATACAAAGTCATCGCCGTCTCGGTATAAGAAAGTCATGTCGCGCTTCTCAAGAACAGCAACATCAACCTTGACCCCAGCGTTCAAGGTTCT
>DDMR01000017.1:14689-31048 GCA_002340925.1 Actinobacteria bacterium UBA2541 | reverse complement strand
AAATTTGCGGGCGTGCGCTACTTTGCCATACGAGAGAGTGCAATCAAGGCCAATCGATATGAATCTGGGCCAAAGCCAGCAATCGTTCCGTTTGCTACCCCTGAAATCACTGAGGTATGGCGAAATTCTTCACGGGACATTGGATTAGAAAGATGCACCTCAATTAAGGGAGCCTTGACCATGTCCGCAGCATCGCGAATCGCATACGAATAATGTGTAAAGGCTGCAGGATTGATTACAACAGGAGTGTTGGTATCTGCAGCTTCGTGCAACCAAGAAATTATCTCTACTTCACTATCACTCTGGCGAACATCACATTCGAACCCAAGCTCTTTGCCGGTTGAAACTATTTCTGACTTGAGCCCGGCAAAATCAAGATTGCCATAGATGTTGGAGTCACGAAGGTCCAATCGCCCCAAATTAGGTCCATTGAGAACTAATACTTTCATACTGAAATTCTCTCATATGCGACCGCTATCTGGTCGGAGGTTACTTGCTCTAACCAGATTGGTTTAGCAATATCACTTATACCTATGAATCTAAGTGCATTTCCACGGCTCTTTTTATCGCTGGCCATCAGTTCGAGCAACTTTGGAAGTGCGCTCTTCTCATAAGTTATTGGCAAATCAAATTTTGAAAGGAGTGTTCGATGTTGATTAACTATGTCCTGGTCCAAATATCCTGCGACATTACTGAGTTCAGCTGCAAAAACTAGCCCAATAGAAACCGCTTCCCCATGTCGCAACTTGTAATTTTCTAATTTCTCAATTGCGTGACCTAAAGTGTGCCCGTAATTTAAAATTTCACGAACTTTACTCTCCCGGAAATCTTGCGAAACAACCCGCGCTTTCATATCAGCGCTTAACCAAATCAATTCACCAATATTTTCGGTCGGATTCTTGGCCAGCTCAAGAATTTTCGAGTTGTCAATGAAGCCTGCTTTGATTATCTCGGCCATTCCAGCATTGAAATCTCGAATTGAAAGTGTTTTCAAAAATACCTGATCAATAATTACAGATTCCGGCGAATGAAACGCGCCAACCAGATTCTTTCCATGCGAACTATTTACGCCCGTTTTGCCACCAATAGCCGCGTCTACCATTCCTGCCAATGATGTCGGGAATGCATACCAAGAGATTCCGCGAAGCCAAGTGGCTGCGACAAAACCAGCAAGATCTGTTGTTGCACCTCCACCGATCCCCACAATCACATCACTTCGAGTTAGCCCAAAATCTCCGCAGACCTTCCATAGCTCAAGTAAATACTCAGGGGACTTTGCTGACTCACCTGCAGGGGTTTCGATTACCTGAACCCCCGAACTCTTTAAAGATCGCAAATCATACTTAGTGACAAGTTCAGATGGCGCAATGACTAAAACTTTCTCATGTGATTTAGCAATTTCAGCAAATTGCAGCCGCCAGCTTTCGACGAAACAAATGTCATACTCGCGCTCTGCGCGGACGCTAATTGTCTGCATCAATATCTCCAAGAACATCAGCAATTTCCCGGGCAACCTCAGCTGGTTTCCGATTATCGGTATTAAAACTACGAGTAGCTAGGGCTTCATAAATTCCTCGTCGCTTCTCCATCAACTGCATCCATTGTTTACGTGGATTAATAGCCAATAGTGGTCGCTCCTTATTGAACCCAACTCTTGGGGCGGCTTGAGAGATAGAAACTTCTAAATAAAGCACAGGTATCGAACTCGCCTGCAAAAATTCACCAACCGCTGAATCTAAAACTGATCCGCCACCTAGTGCGACTACCCCAGGTTCGACTTTAAGCGCTTTCAATACGACTTCTCTTTCAATTGAACGAAAAGCTGGTTCACCTTCATCCGTAAATATGTCTGCAATCTTTTTGCCCGACACTCTTTCAATTTCTGAATCAGAATCGAAAATTTCACAATCCCATAATTTTGCTAATTGCCTACCTACTGAGGATTTTCCCGCTCCAGGCGGGCCGATTAGAACCGCCTTAGGCATTAGACAATTCCTAAATTCGAAACGAAATTTTTATAGTTACGCGAAACTTCTCCAACGCTATCTCCACCAAACTTCTCGAGAACGGCATCGGCTAGAACCAGCGCAACCATGGCTTCGGCAACTATTCCCGCAGCCGGTACGGCGCAAACATCTGAACGTTGATTAATCGCTTTGGCTGCCTCGCCTGTAGAAGTATCAATAGTGTCGAGCGCTTTGGGAACTGTAGATATCGGTTTCATCGCAGCTCTAACTCTGAGAATCTCACCATTGGTGATACCGCCTTCGGTTCCACCTGCTCGATCTGTCCTTCTAACTATTTTCCCAGAACTATTCTTTTCGATTTCATCATGGGCGCTAGAACCTCGTCGTCTGGCAGATTCAAAGCCATCACCAATTTCAACGCCCTTAATCGCTTGGATTCCCATAAGCGCCCCTGCTAATTTCGAATCGAGACGTCGATCCCAATGTGTGTGGGAACCAAGTCCAACTGGCACATTAAACGCCAAGACTTCTACTACTCCGCCAAGAGTGTCTCCATCTTTATGAGCACTCTCAATTTCAGCAACCATCGATGCACTCAAAACTTTGTCCGAAGATCTAACCGGATCTTCATCGATTAAATTTTTATCTGAATAAGAGGGTAATTTGTAGTCGCCCTTGGCTTGCACAGTTCCGATCGACACAACATGGCTCATTATTTGGATACCAACGCTCTGTTCCAAGAAAGCTCTTGCTACAGCTCCGAGTGCAACCCGCGCAGCTGTTTCACGGGCGCTTGCTCTCTCTAAAATTGGTCTCGCATCTTCAAAATCAAACTTCTGCATTCCAGCTAAGTCGGCATGGCCTGGTCTTGGTCTTGTAAGTGGTGCATTTCGCGCGAGTTCTTTCAATTCATTTTCATCAATTTTTTCTGGAGCCATAACCTTTGACCATTTTGGCCACTCAGAATTAGCTATTTGTAGCGCAATCGGCCCGCCTTGTGATTGTCCATGTCGAATTCCGCCGAGTATCGAAACTACATCAGCTTCAAATGTTTGTCTGGCACCTCTACCAAAACCTAATCGACGACGCTTCAAATCTGCGTCAATCATCTCTTTGGTAATTTCGATATGTGCTGGCATTCCTTCAAGAATTGCACTGAGAGCTGGACCGTGAGACTCACCTGCCGTCAACCAACGAATCACGATTCACTCCCTAAATTACTTAGCGCGATAAGCCAATCGCAGGGTTCTATTGTGGCAGAAAGTAGATAGCCGCCGCTCAAAATAACGCTAAATAGTGGGTAGAAATCCGAGGAAGATAAATGGCGCGAATGGAATGCACATATTTCTCTGCCTACGCCGGTTCTTAAATGCCAAATACGAGATTGCAAAGAGTCCGCCTAAAATCCAAGAGAAGCTCAAGCCCTCTAGCCATTTCGTAAAGGTCGGAACCCAGAAGGACAATACCCAGAACAACTTGAGATCTCCTGCACCAATCTTCCCTCCAAAAAATACAAGCAGAGCCAGAGTGATGAGGGTTACGTAAAACAAATAGGAGAAGTTCAGATGCAGATCTTCCGATAAATTCACAGCCAGACCAATTAACAGAAGTAGAACTAGGTCTCGGTTTCGAATGATTCGGTAGCGCAGATCAGAGAACGAGATAACAATTGCTCCAAGAGAAAATGAGAGCAATTCAACCAGGCGCAACATTCCGCAAACCTAGCCGGATGAGGGATAACGGATCCCTTCCCTGTGGATAAAGCTAATCTGAAGCTATGAGCGAGAGCAGCGCAGAGCGCATTTCTGAAAAACTGAATTTGACGCCAGAGAAAATTTCGATTTGAAAGAGCGCCTGTTCAACAAGCAACTCTTTGCCAGAAATTACTCGCCCACCTAGCTCTTCGAAGTGTTTCACGAGTTGGGTAGGCCAAGGTTTATAGATCGCCTCAAGCAAAACCCCGCTAGCTCTCCTGGTATTCACTACGTAATCGTCGAAACTGCCCGCCGGTGTTGTCTGGATAATCAGATCGTAACCATCAAGAGGATGCGCTAAATCTCGCTTATGAATTAGCAATTTTGGCGCCGCCTTTGATAGCGCGGACATTCTGGAATCTGAGCGCAGAAATACATCTACCTCTTTAACCTTAGAGTTCAGAGCGCCTATTGCGGCGCGAGCCGTGCCGCCGCCGCCAATAATTGCAACTTTGGATTCCTTGGAGACCGCTAGCAAATTTCTAAATGCCAAATAATCAGTCGATGAAACTTTCCAAGTCCCATCTGATTTATAGAGAGTATTTCCAGAGTTAATAGATTCTGTGACCGAATCGACGTTCTCACAGAATTGTAAAACGATCTCCTTCAGGGGCATGGTTAGTGAAAATCCTGACCAATTTTTATCCGATTCCTTCGATGTGGCATCTAGATAAAAATCGGAAAACGAATTCTCGTTGACTTCAATTGCACTGTATGAAGAGTTCAATCCCAGCAAATCATAGGCGTGGCTGTGAATCTTTGGCGATAATGAGTGAGCAATCGGTGACCCAAGAACAGCTGCTTTGATCATTTGAACTTACCTGATGCCACATTTTTGTTGAACTCGGTATTCCATTCAGAAAATTCCTTGAAATCCTTGGTGAACCTAGTGTCCTTGGGCGCGACTGTTATGAAATACAACCAATCGCCGACAGCTGGATTTAAGGAGGCCTCAATCGCATCATTACTTGGATTGGCTATCGGGGTTGGTGGTAGACCCGCGAACCTGTAGGTGTTGTATGGCGAATTGATCTTTGTGGCCTTGTTCGAAAGCATTATCTGGCCCTGGGAATTAGTTGCATATTGCACCGTCGCATTTAATTGCAAGGCCATTCCTATCTTCAAACGGTTGTAAATAACTCGAGCTACTTTGGAGAAGTTACTTGGGTCGCCCTCAATCTGAACCATCGAGGCAATCGTCAAAACTTCAAGAGGATTGTATTTATCAAAGCCAGCATCGACGCCTAATCGTGTGTATTCACTTTTGGCCTTTGCAACCATAGTTTTGAGCGCTCTTTCAACGCTGGTATTTGCTTCAAAAGAATAGCGCGCCGGAAAGAGCGAGCCTTCCAAGGAGTTACGTGAATTCGCATAAACCGGCTTTACTGATCCGTAGCCAGCTTTCGTCCGAGCGATATTCTCATTTGTCTTTAACAATGAAAGCACGCTCGCAAAAGTCGAGCCCTCTCTAACAACCAGGGCGCTCTTCATGCGCTTTGGATCCAATAATTGTTCGATTGCAGTCCTTGCCGGTATTTGAGTCTGAATTGAGTGGGACCCTGGACTTATTCCTGATGCCTTAGGGTCCTTGATAAATTCTTCGACAAATTTATCTGCACTCTTTACAACCCCTTGATTCTCAAGATTCTGCGCGATTGAACTTCCTAATTCGCCATCTTGAACTAAAAATACGATCTCGCTCCCCGGATTGTTTGGTGAGAAGTCATTGTTAGGTTGTAAGCGAAGAAATCCAAAGAGAAGCAGGGCGCAAAGACCAGTGATTAAAAATATTCGACGCTGAAGTCTCATTTCGTATAACGATTCATCGGCTCACCCTGAATACGTTCCTGGTTCAGCGCTGAATCAAGAATTGCAACAGCAGCCATTGAATCAATTTCGCCCTTAGAACTCTTTGAATTAAGCCCCACTTCTCGCAAGGTTCGACTTGCCGAAACCGTCGTAAGTCGCTCGTCAATCAAATAAATAGGGTTCTCGTTTACTCCGCTGATTCTCGCTGCGAACTCGGTAACGCTTTTGCTCTTCTGACTCTCACTTCCAGATAGATGAGATGGGAATCCTATTGCAGTGTATATCGGCTTATATTCGTCATAGAGCAAAGAGATTTCACTTATCAAACTTTCTTCCGAATTCTGAAGAAATCTTAACGGTGTAGCTAAAATCCCAGAAGCATCAGTAACCGCTACGCCGATACGAACATCGCCAAAATCAAAAGCAATTCTCCGACCTGGCTTCATCTATTTACCTACGGCTTGGCCTATTGATTTACTCATTGCGCTAAGGGCGTTTGAAATTTCAGAATGGTTAGAACCACCACCTTGGGCGAAGTCGTCTTTTCCACCACCGCCGCCGCCAAGAACTTCAGAACCCAACTTAACGAGAGCCCCAGCTTTAATACCAACTTTCAATGCATTTGGCGATACCGCAACTACTAGCGTTGATCGCTCGTCGCCTTTAGAAGCAAGGATAACAATTCCATCCGCGAGACGATTCCGTAAATCCAGTGCAATAGTTCGAAGATCATCGCCAGAAATATTTGATTCGAGTTCGGCGCTAAGAACTTCAAACCCACCAATTTTTGATGTGCTCTTCAAAAGATTCGTACTACTGGCCAGAATCTGAGCTGTCTTAAATGATGCCAACTCCTTTTCTACGCCTTTCAACTTTTCAACAAGATCTGAAATTCGAGATGGCAACTCTTCTACTCTGGCTCCCTTAATTATCTGAGTCAAGGAATTCAATAAAAGATGCTCGCGTGCAAGAAAGCCATAGGCATCTCGTCCGACCAGCGCTTCAACACGTCGCACACCAGCGCCAATCGATGCTTCTGAAAGCAATTTAACTACTCCTAATTCACCGGAAGATTTAACGTGAGTACCTCCACAAAGTTCGTGCGCCCATCCACCGACACTCACTACGCGAACTTGATCGCCGTATTTCTCACCGAATAGAGCCATCGCACCCATAGCTTTAGCCTCAGGTTGCGTCATCACTTTTGCCGTAACACTTAGATTATCTAGTAATAAGTTATTGACTCGACCTTCAACTTCTTCCAAAACGCTTGCTGGAACCGCGCCAGTTGCCGGGAAATCGAATCTGAAACGCCCAGGTGAATTCTCAGAACCAGCTTGAGTTGCAGTCTCGCCTAATACTTCGCGGAAAGCTTTGTGCACCATATGTGTCGCTGTGTGCGCGCGCGAGATGGCTAAGCGACGTTCAACATCAATAGTTGCAAGTGCACCACTTTTAACTTCGACCGATCCTGAAATAACTTGACCGCGGTGAATATATAGGCCAGGGACTGGAGTTTGAACATCATCAATTTCAATTATGGCGCCATTGGAAAGTTTGATGAGACCACCATCTGGAAGTTGACCACCACCTTCAGCATAGAAAGGGGTTCGATCTAGAATAATTTCAACATCAGTATTTGGCCCTGCTTCGTTCACTGACTTGCCGTCGATCATGATTGCTGCGATTTTTGCCTCGCTCGACATATCAACATAACCTGTGAAATTTGTTGCTCCTGTGACATCTAAAATCTTGCGATATTCACTGACATCAGTGTGTCCAGTTTTCTTGGCGCGGGCATCGGCTTTGGCACGGTCTTTCTGTTCTTTCATCAATCTTCTGAAGCCTTCACCATCTACAGACAGACCTGCTTCTGCTGCCATCTCCAACGTTAAATCAAATGGGAAACCATAAGTGTCATGGAGTTTAAAGACGGTTTCGCCATCCAATTTATCTGAATTGATCTGCTTCACTTTGCTTGCAGCAACATCAAATATCTGCGTTCCGCTCTTCAAAGTTGAAAGGAAAATTTCTTCCTCATTTACGGTTACGGAGGTTATGCGCTCTTGATTCTCAATTAATTCTGGGTATTGAGCTCCCATGGCACCGATTGAAGCTGCGACCAATTCACGTGAGGTCGGATCGGAGGCACCGAGAATTCGCATATTTCTAATTGTTCGGCGCATCATTCGGCGCAGAACATACCCGCGGCCCTCGTTGCCAGGAAGAACACCATCTCCGATAAGCATCATTGTGGTGCGGGCGTGGTCTGCAATTACCCGGAGTGCGACATCGCTCTTCTCACTCTTTCCGTACTTCACTCCGGTCAATTCGCTTGCGACGCTGAGAATTTGCATCGTTGTATCAATCTCGTAAATATTTTCTACGCCCTGCAACAATGCAGCAGTTCGTTCTAGCCCAAGTCCAGTATCAATGCTCTTTGCAGGAAGTTCTCCTAGGATCGGAAAATCATCTTTTCCACTTCCAGCCCCACGGCTGTTCTGCATGAAAACTAAATTCCAAACTTCTAGATAGCGATCTTCATCTGCAATCGGTCCGCCATCACGGCCATATTCAGGACCCCGGTCATAATAAATTTCGGAACATGGACCGCATGGGCCAGGGACTCCCATTGACCAGAAATTATCTGCCATCCCACGACGCTGGATGCGCTCTTTTGGAACTCCAATTTTCTTATGCCAGATATCGGCAGCTTCGTCATCATTCTGGAAAACAGTCACCCAGAGTTTTTCTTCTGGAAAGCCATATCCGCCATCTGAAATTGGTTTCGTTAGGAGCTCCCAGGCTAGTGCAATCGCACCTTCCTTGAAATAATCACCGAACGAGAAGTTGCCACACATTTGAAAGAAAGAAGCATGTCGTGTCGTCTTTCCCACTTCATCGATATCTAGAGTTCGGACACATTTTTGAACTGAGGTCGCTCTTGAGTATGGCGGAGTTACCTCGCCAAGAAAGAAGGGTTTGAACGGAACCATGCCTGCATTTACGAGGAGAAGGTTTGGGTCATCTGCAATAAGAGATGCCGAAGGCACAACTGTGTGTTTTAAGCCCTGACTATTTCCAGATTCAAAGAAATTGAGCCAGCGTGTTCTAATCTCGGCAGAGTTCACGCTCTTACTCGGACCCCTCATCGGACTTCGAACGCCTCTTCTTAGTCGGCTTCTGCTCTTTCCCTTCCGAATTCTTCTTAGCTTTGGTAACTGCAAGCAAGGCGCTCGCCGCACCCATTGCCAACTTATTCTTATCTAGAAAATTCTCAGTTGAATCTGAAATCTTTGAGCTTAGATCCTCAACCTTTTTTGTGACCTTGTTGATGCTATGAAGTGGACCATTAATCAGTTCGACTGTTGTGGTCACTTCATCCAACAGCGGAGTAACTTCATTCGTAAGTTCTGTTATTGCATTTGCTGCCTGATCAACCAGACGCCCGACTCGGACCACGGCGTAACTAATTGCTAGCGCGATTACAAGCAGAGAAACCGCTGCGATTATCGTTGCAATTCCACCTGGGCCCATAGTTGAAGCCTACCTGATGGGCGTCTAAGGAGGTGTCTACGAGAGTGGTTCAGTTATTCCGAAGATTTCTTTTCTGGCACAAAATCAACGCCAGCTTCCTTGCGCTGTGGTGCGGTTATTGGCGTAGGTGCACCGGTTAGTGGGTCGCCTCCGCTAGCAGTTTTCGGAAATGCAATTACTTCGCGAATTGATTCGGCTCCGGCAAGAAGCGCGCAGAGACGATCGAGTCCAAGTGCAATTCCGCCATGTGGAGGTGGTCCGTAGTTAAAGGCTTCTAGCAAGAATCCGAATTTACTTTCAGCTTCTGCTTTTGATAGACCGATGGTTTCAAATACTCGGGCCTGCATTTTGCGATTGTGGATACGAATCGATCCGCCACCAATTTCATTTCCATTGAGAACAATGTCATATGCGTAGGCAAGAGCGCTTGCTGGATCTTTATCAAAGTTCTCCGCAAACTCTGGCTTTGGACCAGTAAATGGATGATGAACTGCAGTCCAACCACTATTTTCGATGGTGCTATCGATCTGCTCAAACATTGGTGCATCTACGATCCAGAGAAAATTCCACGCCTTGTTATCAATCAAATCGCAACGCTTGCCAATTTCGAGGCGAACCGCACCTAGCAAGTTAAGTGAGGAGACCCGGTCACCTGCTGCGAAAAATATTGCATCTCCGGTTTTTGCTCCGACATGAGCCACGATTCCAGCGGCCTCTTTCTCGGAAAGATTTTTAGCAACTGGTCCACCCAAAGTTCCATCAGCTGCAACCAGAATATATGCAAGACCTTTAGCGCCACGAGCCTTAGCCCAATCCTGCCAAGCATCTAATTCACGACGTGGTGAATCTGCTCCCCCTGGCATAACAACAGCACCAACATAAGGAGATTGGAAGACTCTGAATGTTGTATCAGCGAAAAACTCGGTGCAATCTCTTAATTCATTTGCAAAACGTAAATCAGGTTTATCTGATCCGTATCTTCGCATTGCTTCCCAATATGTCATCCGTGGGATTGGAAGCGGAATATCGTAATCAACAACTCTATTGAAAACGCGAGAAAGAATTTTTTCTGCAACTTTCAGAACATCCTCTTGATCAACAAAGGACATTTCAATATCAAGCTGTGTGAATTCAGGTTGGCGGTCCGCTCTGAAGTCTTCATCTCGGAAACAACGCGCAATCTGGTAATAACGCTCCATTCCAGCGACCATCAACAACTGCTTGAATAATTGTGGTGACTGCGGAAGTGCATACCAACTTCCAGGTTGCAAACGAACTGGAACTAAGAAATCGCGAGCACCTTCAGGCGTTGACCGTGTTAGGTATGGAGTTTCTATTTCAAGGAAATCTTCATCATCCATAACGGTGCGAATAACCGACGTAACTTTAGAACGCAACCTTAGATTCTTAGCTGGTCCTTCGCGACGTAAATCCAAGTAACGATACTTCAATCTAACTTCTTCGCTGATTGTGCTGAGGTCGCCACTGTCAACCGGAAATGGAAGTGCTGCTGCTTCACTTAAGACCTCAAGTGATTCACATACGACTTCAATCTCACCAGTTGCAATATTTGAATTTTCGTTGCCACTTGGACGAAGTCGAACGGTTCCCGTAATTAGGACGCACCACTCGGCACGTAGCGAACCCGCTAAATTTTCATCATTAATAACAACTTGCGCACTGCCCGATGAATCTCGTAAATCGATGAAGGCGACACCACCATGGTCGCGACGTCTAGCAACCCAACCAGCAAGGGTTACCTTTGTGTCAACATCACTCTTGCGCAATGATCCGGCAGTGTGAGTTCTAATCATCTTTAACAGGCTCCATTAATTTTTAGTTGGACTTAAATTCTTCAGCTAAGGTGGAGATTCTAACTTCTTTTGACTCGCCAGATTTCATATCCTTAAGCGCTACCAAACCAGATTTAATTTCATCAGCACCAATGACTGCGCTAAATCTCGACCCACTCTTGTCGGCCGACTTCATAGCCCCCTTTAGAGCGCGATCTCCGTAAGCCATATCGCATGCGATGCCCTGGTAACGAAGTTGATTCACAAGATTAGAGACGAAAGGTTTTTCATCAGAACTAAGTGCAATAATAAATAAGTCTAAATCTGATTTGTTTATTGATGCATCGAAAATACCCTCGGCCTCGCAGGCAAGTAGAACACGGTCAACTCCGAGTCCAAATCCGATTCCAGATAAATCATTTCCGCCAAGTTCGGCCATAAGCCCGTCATAGCGACCACCGCCACCAATTCCCGATTGGGCCCCCAATTTGTCGCTGATAAATTCGAAAGTTGTTCCGGTGTAGTAATCGAGACCCCGAACCATAAGCGGATTGATAGTGAATTTGATTTCTGCTGAATTCAAAAGTTTCTGCACTCGCGCGAAGTTTTCTTTACTTTCAGATGATAAATAATCAAGTAAAAGTGGTGCACTCGCCATCGCTTCTCTGATCTCTGGACGCTTGTCATCGAATAAACGCAGTGGATTTAAGGCAGCCCGCTCTAACGTCGCATCATCCAACTTCAATTTCGAGATGTAGGAAACTAAATCTTTGCGATGACTGGCTCGACTCTTCGCATCTCCAAGTGAAGTTATTTCAAGTCGATAAGACTTTAATCCCAACTTCTTAAATGCTCGATCCGCGACAGCGATAACTTCAAAATCTATTTCTGGATCGTTTAATCCAATAGCTTCAATCCCAACTTGATAGAACTGACGATAACGACCAGCTTGCGGTCGCTCCGCACGGAAAAATGCACCGGAATACCAAACTTTGATTGGAAGCGTTAACTTATCTAAATTATTTTCAATAACACTTCGCATTACTCCTGCAGTTCCTTCAGGTCGTAGCGTTAGAGATCTACCACCGCGGTCTTCAAAGGTATACATCTCTTTTGAAACTACATCGGTAGATTCACCCACACCGCGCTTAAAGAGCTCAGTATCTTCAAAGACAGGTAGTTCCATCAAGGAATAGCCAGCGGTTCGAGCAGAGTCGATCAAAGTCTCGCGAACCAATTCAAAATACTGAGACCTAGGCGGAAAGTATTCGCTCACACCTTTAGGGGCTTGTAGCTCGCGCATCACTCCCCCCGTTCTGGTTTCGAATGCAGGAAAGATTCCTGCAAATAAGGATTGTTGGCTCGTTCACGTCCAATTGTAGTTTGTGGACCGTGTCCAGGAAGGACTATTAATTCATCATTTAGTGGCAATATTTTAGAAATCAAAGAATTGCGCATAGCTGATGCGGATCCGGTGGGTAAATCGGTTCGTCCTATGGCGCCAGCAAATAGAACATCGCCAGAAATCAAAAACTCATCATTCACAGTAAAGAGAGTTGAACCCGCGGTATGGCCAGGTGCATGTTGAACAAAAATGTCGAATCCAGCCAAATTAAAACTCTCGCCATCGATCACTTCTCGCACTACATCTGGTTCTTCAAACTTCGAAACTCCGAGTCCAGCCATAATTTTTCGACTCTCACCATCTGCAGCAAGCGCACGAAATGGATCTGCCAAAAGCTTTCGATCTATTGTGTGAATTAGAGTTGGAACACCATATTCATTTGCAAATGGTCGAACTGAAAACGTATGGTCAAGGTGTCCATGAGTAACAAGAGTCGCCACCGGCTTGAGATTATGTTTATTCAAAACCGACTTAATAGCGGACACTAAATTTGGACTATCAATTCCTGGGTCAACAATGAAACATTCGGAATTCTTAGTAGGGGCAAAAATCCAGCAATTTGTCGCAAAATACGGAGCAGCGATAACCTCAAGAATCAAAGCTCACCCCACTTCCGAGCCCATACAGGCTCGATATTAAGCACAAATACAACTATTACAATTGGCCACTTTTGCCATTGCAATAGTTAAGGGTATCTTTAGCCCGCACACAGAACCAATCCTGTTCCAATGAAGTTCCAATGAAGCTAGTCATAACGAATGGTCTGCAACCCCGCATACCTAACGCGCAACGAAAGCGAGCATCAAAATGACGGACATCAACCCAACCGAAGTAGCCCAAGCTGTTACATCTGGCGAATCAAACTTAAGCGCTGCATCTGCGCTAATTGGGGATCCATCTAAATTCGGTCGCGTTGACCAAGATGGAACTGTTTACGTCCTCACTTCATCCGGAGAAAAACCAGTCGGTTCATATCCTGGAAAGAGTCCCGAAGAAGCGCTCGCATATTTCGTTCGTAAGTTTGAAGCTGTAGCCTCAGAAGTCGCACTACTTGCCGCTCGCATTAAGAGCGGTGCAATGGTGCCATCCGATGCAGCTGAAGCCGTAGTTAAATTGCGCGACACTGTTGCAAATCTAAATGGCGTTGGCGACCTTGCCACACTTGCGGCATCAGTAGAGCAAATTCCAAATTTGATTGAAGATCATCGCGCCGCTTATCAAGAGCGCAAAGATATTGAATCTGCAGTTCGCGAAGCGAAGCGTGCGGCATCTCTCATTGTTAAAGAGAAGTTAGTTGCCGAAGCCGAATCCCTCGCACTTTCTGAGAGTTGGAAGACCACAAGCGAGCGTTTGAAGGTTCTCCTCGATGAGTGGAAAGCTGCTCCGCGTCTCGACAAGACAACCGACACCGAACTTTGGAAGCGCTTCTCATCATCTCGAAATAAGTTTGATAAGCGCCGACGCACCCACTTTGCAGCGCTTGAATCTGTTCAGCGCGAAGTTGCCTCCAAAAAAGAAGAAATCGTTAAGCAAGCAGAAGCTCTAGCTACCTCAAAGGAATGGCTTCCTACAGCGCATAAATTCAAATCACTTATGGATGCCTGGAAGGCAGCCGGACGTGGCAAGCCAAACGTTGATGCAAAACTTTGGGCACGTTTCAAAGCCGCGCAAGATCAATTTTTCGCCGCTAAGAATTCTGATCTTGATAAGCGCCAAGTAACCATGGCTGCGAATCTTGCAAAGCGTGAAGAGTTAATTGTTAAGTTTGAGGAGATTCTCCCAATCACTGATCTTCAGAGTGCAAAGAAGAACTTCCGTGCACTAATGGAGCAATGGCAGAAGATTGGTATGACCGAGCGCAGCAAGCGTGCGGCGCTGGACACTCGCCTATCTCGCGTTGAAGATGAACTTCATGCACTAACCGAAGAGCAGAATCGTCGCACTGACCCAACAGCTATTGCACGTGCAAATGATGTTGTTCAAGGTCTAATTGATGCAATTGCTGGTTACGAAGCCCAAGCTGCAAAGGCTGAGGCTGCTGGAAATAGTGCAAAAGCAAAAACTGCCCGCGAAGCTGCAGAAGCTCGTAAGGTTTGGTTAGCTGAAGCGCAAAAGGGTTTAGCTGACTTTAAAGCTTAATTGTTGGTGACGCGATAAACATCGTAAACGCCTTCAACTGATCTAACGCTTGCAAGCACTGCATCTAAGTGCGATGCATCGGCCATTTCAAAGGTAAACCTTGATAGTGCTGTGCGATCTTTCGATGTGCTTACTGATGCATTCAAAATATTTACATGCTGATCAGATAAAGTGCGAGTTACATCAGACAATAAACGTGCTCGGTCTAGGGCTTCCACCTGGATATTCACTAGGAATGCTGATTTAGCCGAGTTATTCCATTTAACTCCGACAATTCGATCACCTTGATTTAGCTTCAGATCTGTAACATTTATACAGTCGCTGCGATGGACAGAAACTCCGCTTCCTCTTGTTATGAAGCCGACAATTTCATCACCAGGAACTGGTGTGCAACATCTAGCTAATTTAACAAGCACATCATCAGCGCCCTCTACATCTACGCCAGATGAATTTCGGCGGACGTGCTCGAAAGAATGAACCGGAGTTGTATGACTCTCAACTTCGGTATCTGGTTCGTGAAGATCGGTATTCGCAACAAGTTTTTCAATTACGAACTGCGCGCTTATGTGACCGTTGCCGACTGCCGCATACATGCTTTCAATATCTGGGTAATGCAGATCGTGTGAAAGCTCTAAGAACGCCTGGCCCGCAAATATCTTCTGCAGCGGTAATCCGACTTTGCGCATTTGCCGGGCTATAGATTCTCGCCCTGCTTCGATCGCTTCTTCCTTACGCTCTTTCGAAAACCAAGCTTTAATCTTTGATCGGGCTCTTGGTGACGATACAAAGCTTAGCCAATCTCTGCTCGGCGCAGCGTTTGGGCTCTTGTTAGTTACAACCTCAACTACATCCCCATTAGTAAGAATTGATTCCAGCGGAACCAACTTTCCATTTACCTTCGCACCCACACATCGATCCCCGACTTCGGTATGCACGGCATAGGCAAAATCCACAGGTGTGGATCCAGATGGCAGTGCAATAACACTTCCCTTAGGAGTGAAAACAAATACCTCGGGGGTCCGCAAGTCATATCGCAGGGTGTCAAGGAATTCACCAACGTCTTCAGTTTCTTGCTGCCATTCGTGCAATTGTTTCAGCCAGATCATCTCTGGCTTCTTAGTCGCGTCATCCCCTACCGTTGCAAGTTTGTATTTCCAGTGCGCAGCAATTCCGTATTCCGCGCGCGCATGCATATCAAGAGTTCTAATCTGAATTTCAACAGCTTTGCCGTTTGGACCGATCACTGTCGTGTGAAGTGATTGATAAAGATTAAATTTCGGCATTGCGATGTAATCCTTGAAGCGACCAGGTATTGGACTCCATCTTGCGTGGATTGCACCAAGAACTGCATAACAATCACGGACGCTTTCAACCAATACTCGAATTCCGACCAAGTCATAAATCTCGTTGAAGTCCCGGCCACGAATTACCATCTTTTGATAAACACTATAAAGATGCTTCTGTCGTCCCAAAACCTTCGCGGTTATTCCATCGGCATTTAAATCTTTTGCAACAAGTTCCAAGACTTCGGTTGTCATGGCTTGGCGAGCCGGATTTCGCTCTTGAACTAAACGTTCAATCTCCTCATAGATTTTTGGCTCAAGAGTTTTGAAAGATAGATCTTCGAGCTCCCACTTAATTGCGCTCATACCCAATCGGTTAGCGAGTGGTGCGTATATATCTAAGGTCTCACGAGCTTTTCGTTGCGCCGATTCAATCTCGACAAATTGCCAAGTCCGTGCGTTATGTAACCGATCTGCCAATTTGATAACGAGAACACGAATATCTCGCGACATAGCAATAACCATCTTGCGCAACGTTTCCGCTTCAGCCGTTGGACCGTAATTCAATTTGTCTAGCTTAGTTACACCGTCAACTAGATTTGCTACCTCTTTGCCAAAATCCTTTTTTAAAGCCGTTAGTGAATACTTAGTATCTTCAACAGTGTCATGAAG
>DDMR01000017.1:0-14524 GCA_002340925.1 Actinobacteria bacterium UBA2541 | reverse complement strand
GTGGCCTGACTTTCGAAGTTGGCCCTCATGGGCGTCAGCCGCGATGTCGTACGCACGTTCAAGTTCAGCGATGGAAGCGCCAGGATGGTGTGCGAGTAAGGACTTCGCTAGACCATCTAGAACCGGATTCATGGTTCTATCTTAACTAGCGATTGCAAGTTTAAGCCCGCCAGTTAAAAGAATGAAAAGCTTAACGCCGCTTGCGCTTAGGTTGATTACGAGGTCCACGCGCCCATGTTGTCTTGGTGCTTGAACTTAAATCTGTAATTGTTGCTGAAGATGTGGCCTTAGCTTCTGCAGTTACTGCACCTGGTGCATGTTGTGCAACGCGCTTAGCAAGTGCTCGCATCGCAGGTTCGCGTTCACGAAGCTGTGCCAGCAATGGAGTAGCAATGAAGACAGAAGAATAAGTTCCCACAGCCAATCCTACGAATAGCGCGAGCGAGAGATCCTTCAGTGTTCCAGCGCCGAGTAGTCCCGAACCAACGAAAAGAATCGAGCCAACCGGAAGCAGAGCAATTACCGAGGTATTGAAAGAACGAACCAGAGTTTGATTTACAGCCAAGTTGGCGGCGGCTGAATAAGTGACTTTCCCTGTGCTCGTAATTGATTTTGTGTTTTCGCGAACCTTGTCGAAAACAACAACCGTGTCATATAACGAATAACCCAAAATAGTTAAGAATCCGATAATTGTCGCAGGTGTTACATCGAAACCGACCAGAGCATAGATTCCGACCGTAATAAAAACGTCATGCACAGTTGCAACTATGGCGGCAATTGCCATTTTTGGCTCGAAGGTCATCGCCAAGAAGAGCAATACAATAATTATAAAACCGATTAGACCGTAGAGCGCCTTTTTAGTGATCTCATCTCCCCAGGATGGACCAATAATCTGGGTATCGATATCGTCCACATTTACACCAAATGTCGAGGCGAGAGACTCTTTAACTTCATTAAATGATTCAAGGGCACCTGTTTGGATGCGAAGCCGGTCATTACCAACAATTTGAACAACGCTCTCTCCGCTTACTCCTGCTGCTTTCATAGCGGCCCGACCCTGTTCCACGGTCACACCTGGCTTAGAAATAGAGAATTCGGATCCACCCTTGAACTCAATACCAAGATTCAAGCCTTGGGTTCCTAGAACAACCGCTGACAGCACGATTAGAAGTCCTGAGAAGGAATACCAACGCCGTCTCTTGCCAACAAAATCAATAGAAGTTTCGCCGCGATATAACCGGCCGCCGATTCCTGAAAGTGGGCTCATGCGATTAACCTTTCGAATTTTCTGTGACATCTGAGTTGATTGTTCTGGTCTTCATTCCTAGGCTCTTCTGCGAGAAGCCAGATAATTTATGGCCATTTGCGAAGAACTTCATCCTTGTCATCAGTGAGACCAGAGGATGTGTAAAGAAGAAAACGACCAGAAGATCGATAAGCGTTGTGAGCCCGAGCGTAAATGCGAAACCACGAACCCCGCCAACAGCGAAGAAGTAAAGAAGTGTTGCCGCAATCATTGAGACCATATCCGACACAACGATTGTGCGTCGGGCCTTGACCCATCCAGTTTCAGCAGCAGAACGAATCGAACGACCCTCGCGAACTTCGTCTCGCAAGCGCTCAAAGTAAACAACGAAAGAATCGGCCGTAATACCAACCGCAACAATAATGCCGGCGATTCCAGCCAGCGTCAGTGTAAAGCCAAGCCACTCTCCGAGAAGAAGGATAGATACGTAAGCGATACCTGCAGCTACCAATAGCGACAATATCGTAACTACACCCAGCGCCTTGTAGTAAAAGAGTGAATATAAAAAGACCAGAATAAATCCAATGAGTCCTGCTAATAGTCCAGCTTCCAACTGATCAGATCCTAGAGTCGGAGAAACTTGTAGGACTTCACCTTGATCAAAGGCCAAAGGTAGCGCGCCGTACTTCAAGACATTCGCTAAATTGGAAGCCTCTTGTTGGTTAAAGCTCCCGGTGATTTGTGCACTTCCACCTGTGATTGCTTCATTAATTCTTGGAGCTGAGACAACAAGCCCATCTAGAACTATCGCAACTTGATTCTGCGGAGCAGCAAGTCCAGTCACGGCTTGAGTAAGCGCACCAAACTTTGTTGCACCTTCGCCATTGAAATCCAGAGAGACAAACCAGCCCGCTGCACCTTGTTGATCAATCGCCGCAGACGCCTCTGAAATCATATTTCCTAATACTTGTGCTGGCGCAAGAATGAATTTTGCGCTTCCCCCACGATCACAAGAAACGACTGCTACATCGGGTGATTCTGTTGTGCCGCCCTGCAGATTAATCTGATTCGTGCAATCAAGTTCCGAGAACTTTGCGCTTAGCTCAGGTGTAACACCATTTGGAAGAGTTACGGTCTGGGTATCTCCAGAGATAGATACAGCGTTTGGAGCTGCTTCAACCAACACTTGGCGGAAACGTAGCTCAGCTGTCTGTCCAACAAGTTGCACAATCTCTTCACCAGTTTCACCCGGAACCGAAATTACAATCTGACGGTTATTTCCAGAACCCTGTGCAGTTACTTCGCTTTCTGCAACACCGATTGAGTTAACACGCTGTCTAATAATTTCAACTGCTTGCGAAATGGCTTCTGGCGTTACATTTGCGCCTTCAGTTGCGCGTGGTGTGAGCGTAACGCTCGTGCCACCTCGAAGATCTAGGCCAAGCTTCACACTCGTTGCACCTTGAAAGACTGCAATTACGCTAAACGCAATTACGACTAAGCCAAGAATGACAATCGACTTGGCAGGCTTACCTGAAGTTTTTGCGCTCTTGGAATTCGCGCTCTGGCTCTGGGAATTATTTATGGCGGACATGAGGTGCAAGTCTAGGCATCAGAGGCGGGTGTGTCGAAAAAATCCAACTGTCCAGGCGAGCCTATGGGTGCCTTTAAGCCCAGATGTTCGAATCCTGCAGGTGTTGCAATGCGTCCGCGTGGAGTGCGTGAGATAAATCCCATCCGGACCAGAAATGGCTCAGCCAAAGATTCGATGGTCTCAGCTTCTTCCCCAATTGCCATAGCGAGGGTCGAAATTCCAACCGGGCCGCCATTGAATCTCTTGACCAAAGTTTCCAATACAGCCAAATCCAAACGATCTAATCCGATCGCATCAACTTCATACAATTCGAGTGCTGCTTTAGCTTCCTTGACATCAACTTTTCCATTTGAGTGAACCTGGGCATAGTCACGAACTCGTCGTAACAAGCGGTTTGCCACACGTGGTGTCCCCCGAGATCTTGAACCAAGTTCTTGGATGGCTATTTCACTAATTTCGATTCCCATTAAAGCTGCGCTTCGTTTAACGATTACAGAAAGTTCGGCATCTTCATAGAAATCAAGTTGCGCGGTAAATCCAAATCGATCACGCAGCGGACTTGGTAATAAACCTGCACGAGTTGTTGCGCCAACGAGAGTGAAATGTGGAAGCTCTAATGGAATCGCAGTTGCGCCTGCGCCCTTTCCAACAATTACGTCGACTCGGAAATCTTCCATGGCAAGATAGAGAAGTTCTTCAGCTGGACGAGACATTCGATGAATTTCATCTAAAAATAGAATCTCACCCTCTACCAACGAAGAGAGAATTGATGCCAAATCTCCAGCATGTTGAATAGCTGGTCCGCTCGTTATTCGAAGTGGAGCGTTCATCTCGGAGGCAATAATCATTGCTAGTGTCGTTTTTCCTAAACCTGGTGGGCCCGAGAGAAGGACGTGATCCGCCGGAGAATTGCGATTTCTCGCGGCAGATAGCAACAGATCCAATTGATTTGCAACGCGCTTTTGTCCCACGAATTCTTGCAGCGTCTTTGGACGTAGCGCCAATTCTTGTGCGCGTTCGAAATCATCAGAACTTGAATCAACCAATCTCTGCTCATCACTCATTTTTAGCCACGCCCTCGATTTTGAAGGGCTAACTTAAGGAGCTCGGAGATATCGGTTTCATCTACTTTTGCACCGAGATCACTTGCTACCGAATCAATAGTTGCCTCGGCATCCCGCGCTGTGAATCCAAGACCAATCAGGGCGCTCTGCAGTTGGGTTCGCCAATGCGACTTACTACTTGAACCAGTGCTTTGATTACGAGCCAAGTCAGAAACTTTATCTTTAAGCTCAAGAACCGTTCGCTGTGCACCCTTCTTGCCTAATCCCGGAATTCGTTCCAGCGCTGCGGAATTCTCGCTAGCGATTGCACTTGCCAATTCCTCTGGCTCGTAAATTGAAAGTGCAGATTGCGCGACTTTCGGACCGATTCCACTAACTGACTGCAACAGCTCGAAGAAGTCCCGTGAGTTAGAGCGATCAAAGCCAAAGAGAGTTAACGAATCTTCTCTGACAACGAGGGTTGTAAAAATATCCGCATGTGTTCCGACTACCAGCGCAGCGGCAAATCTTGCAGGAAGTGAAACTTGAATACCGACCCCACCAACTTCAATGACTGCAGAATTTAGAGTCGTTGCCTTAACAACTCCTGAGACTGAAGCAATCACTTCTTGGCCACCTTTGCTAAACGAGCTTTCTCTTTGGCAACCGCTAATTCAATACGAGCGTTGCCAGAACCTCGCCAATGATGACAGATAGCAAGCGCCAAAGCGTCTGTGCTGTCGACGGGTTTTGGAATTTCTTTTAAGGAGAGCAATTTTTGAACCATGAGTGCAACTTGTTTCTTATCGGCACGACCTGATCCAGTAACCGCGGCTTTAACCTCGGTCGGTGTATGCATAGCTACAGGAATGCCTGAGCGTGCAGCAATCAGTAATGCAACTCCGGCAGCTTGACCAGTAGACATTGCAGTTCGGATATTTAATTGTGAGAAGACTCGTTCGACAGCGATGACATCAGGTTTAAATTCTTTTATCCAAACCAGAAGCTGAGTCTCAAGTTCTAACAATCTTTGGGCGAGTTCAATATCGGCGGAAGTTTGAATGACTCCAACACCGACCATGACTAATTTCTGCGCAGCTCCATTTTCAACAATTCCGAGACCGCATCTTGTTAAACCTGGATCGACCCCGAGAACGCGCATCTTAAAGAGTAGCCATTACCTCATCTGATACATCGAAGTTTCCAAAGACGTTCTGAACGTCATCTAGCTCTTCGATTGCATCAATTAGGGCGAAAACTTTCGTTGCCCCTTCAGCATCTAGCGGAACCGAAACTGATGGAAGAAATGAAGTGTCGGCAGATTCGTAATCGATACCAGCGCTTTGAAGAGCTGTTCTTACGGCGACTAAATCGCTAGGTTCGCTGACAATCTCGAATGATTCACCAAGATCAGTAACATCTTCTGCGCCTGCATCTAAAACATGTTCTAGAATTTTATCTTCAGTAATTCCTGATGCCTTTGAAACAATCACCACGCCCTTGCGATTAAACATGTAAGAAACCGAACCAGGATCTGCCATCGAGCCCCCGTTGCGAGTAACAGCAACCCGAACTTCAGATGCAGCGCGGTTTCGATTGTCAGATAAACACTCAATCATCAACGCAACACCATTTGGTCCGTATCCCTCATACATAATCGTCTGCCAGTCAGCGCCGCCTGATTCAAGTCCAGCACCACGCTTAACCGCACGATCAATATTGTCTGCTGGCATCGAATTCTTCTTCGCCTTTGCAATTGCATCAAAGAGCGTTGGGTTTCCGGTGATGTCGGTGCCACCATTTCTCGCTGCAACTTCAATTCCCTTGATAAGTTTTGCAAAGTTTTTTGCACGCCTGGAATCAATAATTGCCTTCTTGTGCTTAGTCGTTGCCCACTTGGAATGGCCTGACACGGTGAAACCCCCAATAAATCAATTGCTGTAGTTTATCTTGAATTACTTTTTACAAACCTCTTCGAGGAAATATCGATGCACGCGGTTATCCCCGGTCAATTCTGGGTGAAATGCCGTAGCCAATACCCGTCCCTGTCTTACGGCTACCGGATGTGTGACTCCCGATATTTCAACATTCGATAGAACCTCAACGCCAGGCCCATGTGACTCGACCCATGGTGCTCGGATAAAGACGCCTCTGATTGGGGCACCTGAAATCGATTTGAAATCTAAGTCCAATTCAAAGGATTCGGTCTGTCTGCCAAAAGCATTACGGCGAACTTCCATGTCAATTCCGCCGAAGGTTTCTTGATCTGATGCTGGATCAATTATTGATTTCGCGACCAGAATCATTCCTGCGCATGATCCATAAGTAGGCATGCCGTCAGCGATTCGATTTGAGATTAATTCAGATAAACCAAAGGCGCTAGCTAGCTTGCTAATTGTCGTTGATTCGCCGCCTGGGATGATGAGGGCTTCAATATTCCGAATATCAGATTCGGTCTTTACTAATTTTCCAGTTACACCGCACTCTCCGAGTGCGATGATATGTTCTCGAAAATCGCCTTGGAGCGCTAAAACTCCAACGTTCATTTCTACCAGCCCCGTTCGGCCAATCGATGTGGAACAGGAATGTCAGCAACATTTATGCCAACCATCGCCTCACCTAAACCTCGAGAAGCATCTGCGACAACTTTTGCATCGGTGTAGAAAGTCGTTGCCTTCACGCAAGCCGCAGCACGCTTCGCAGCATCGCCAGATTTGAAAATTCCAGAACCAATAAATACGCCATCGGCGCCAAGCTGCATCATCATCGCGGCATCTGCTGGAGTAGCGATTCCACCTGCAGTGAAGAGAACAACGGGAAGCTTTCCAGTTTCAGCAACTTCTTTTACTAGTGCATAAGGCGCCTGTAGTTCTTTAGCAGCTACATAAAGTTCGTCTTCACGCATTGAAGTTAGTCGGCGAATCTCTGAACCAATTTTGCGCATGTGAGTTGTGGCGTTTGAAACATCGCCAGTGCCAGCTTCACCCTTAGAACGAATCATTGCTGCACCTTCATTGATACGACGAAGTGCTTCACCGAGATTAGTTGCACCGCAGACGAATGGAATTGTGAAATTCCACTTATCAATATGGTGTTCGTAGTCCGCTGGAGTCAGAACTTCGGATTCATCAATGTAATCAACGTTCAAAGTCTGCAAAATCTGTGCTTCTGCAAAGTGTCCGATTCGAACCTTAGCCATTACGGGAATTGAAACTGCAGCTTGAATCTTTTCAATCATGTCAGGATCTGACATTCTAGAAACGCCACCTTGGGCACGAATATCTGCAGGAACGCGCTCTAGCGCCATTACTGCAACTGCACCTGCATCTTCAGCAATCTTTGCTTGTTCAACATTAACAACATCCATGATGACGCCGCCCTTTAGCATCTCGGCCATGCCACGCTTTACGCGTGCGCCACCGACTTGGGCTTCATTCGCTTTAGACATTGTCTACTCCTGTTGTCTTTGAATTGTCTTTGTAAATCTTAAATTCTGATTATTGGAAAACCGTCTGGGTCACAGAGTCTACTTCGACTTTTAAGGGCTCGCACTTTTAGCTGGAGCGGGATATTCAAGTTCAGGCTCGATGTCGGTAAGGGCGATCCAGACTTGACCGTCCGCAAAGTTAGCCACCGTTCCATCGGCCAGGGTCCATATTGTTCCCACATCCTCACTGGGTCGCTGCCAATTTATAGCCACAATTTTGCCGTTTCGAAGCAAGTATCCGGTTCCGCTGCCAACGGTATTGCTAATTGGAGTTACTCCCCCAAATTTATCCCCGTAGACAGAATCGGTGATCAATACTTTTTGGATCACGAAGTTTGGCGAGCCAAGCTGGCGACCATTTGAATCCAAATTTGGTTCTCCGTTAAAGGTCAGAAGCCAGCGTTTTTCCGAGACCGACCAAGTCATTCCATATTTCGCTCCTGGCCATTTAACAATTGCAGATTTCAACTTCCTGGCCTCTTTGCTTGCTTTACCAAACTGCCACCCAACCGATTTAACTATGTCAATCTTCTTGCCTTCATCTTCAATGGTCTTTTTTAGCAGTGCATTTGCATCGACCATCATATTGGTCGGTGCATATCTACTTTGATCGCTCTGATAAATCGATGGCGGATTCCGTTCTGCCGACATATTCTCCAAATTTGCCGCCTCCAAAACTGGACGCAGTTTGCTCTGTGCTCCACTGTGGGCAAATCCAACACGACCATATTGTGCAAGAATTTCAATATCACTAATTCGAGCCGACCGAACTGGCCCAATTAAATCGGGAACTTTGTCGGTAAAAATCGCAGCAAGCCGAGTAAGACCGCCTTCGACCTGTTCGATGTAAACAACATCTGCACTATTTAAACCAACCTGCGGGTGCGCAGCATTGGTGTCGTCGATTTTAACCGCAAGCAGTGGACCATTTGTGCCCGGTAGATTGGTTAAAACATTCTTCTCAACCTGCTTTTCTGCGGACTTGTTTACCAAACTGGAAGGCGACGCGCACGAACTTAATACAATCAAGATTGAAATCGCGGCAAGAATCCTTTTCATAGGATGTCATCCTCAAATGAATATCGCATAGGGAGCGGAGCATGTCCGGCCAGTCGGAAAAACCTGAATAGAATTTTACTACGTAGGGATTGAGCACTTTGAACGGCTTCGGTGTGAATTGTGATTCCAACTGAAATTTTTTCAGAGAGAGATTTTAAGGACTCTACTAACTCACTTTCAATACCGCCAGGAAGCGTCACTTCGTCTGCAAGAATCAAATTTAAGCTTTGCGACAGTGCAATCTCCGCATCGCTTCGTCCAACAATATTTGCTTCGCGGGCCTGATAAGCCGCAGCCGTTAATACCAAACTTGTTGCAGCATCAACTCCTTTAGAGTTTGCGATTTCGAGGGCCAGCGCTGCTCGACGTTGTAACAAAGCATCTAGGTGAGCCCAAGATGTTTCTATTCTGTGATGGAGCACATCTAATCTCGAAGCAAGGAAAGATAAATACCAACCAGCCAATAGAACCACAAAGAGAGCCGTTACGATAATTTCAATCATTAGAACGCAACCTGTTCCAGAATCGATTCTCTGATGCCAGGCTTACCTTCGTATTTCCGGCAAGTGCCATTTCATAAACAGACAAAATCTGATCCCCCACTGAATTCCAATCGCAACTCTTAGCCTTTTCATATCCTGCGATTGCAATTCTCTCGCGCTTCTCTTGGTTTTCAAGCAGATTAAGAATTGTTTCCGCGAGGTTCTCTGAATCTTCGGAGGTAAAAATTGCGCCGGAAGCACCATCGTCTAGCAATTTTACGAATGCCGGAAGATCACTGGCGACGATCGGAGTCTTTGCCGCCATTGCTTCGGCCAAGATTATTCCAAAGGATTCGCTTCCAGTGTTTGGAGCGATATAGAGTGAGATTGATTTAAAGAATTGGGCTTTTTCAATCTCCGAGATTCGTCCCAAGAACGTAATTCGCTCACGCAGTTCAGAAGGGATGAGCTTCTCGAAATCACTTGCGTTGCCCGGTCCAGCCACCAAAATCCTTAAGTTCGGAACCTTGTGAGCAATTTTTGGAATCGCGGCTAAAAGAACAGCCAGACCTTTTCTTGGCTCATCAAATCTTCCGATAAATCCAAGGGTGTTAGGAAGCGCCCACTCTGATCGTGTTCCAATCCCTTCAAACTTGCTGGTATCAATTCCATTTGGAATAACTACTGCTTCTGTGCTGAATCTATCTTTGAGAGTTTCACGTGCAATTTCGCTAACTGCAATCTTCGCAGTAATTCTCTCGATTAAAGGATCGAGCATGGTGCCAATTGCATTCGCAACTTTTTGTGGATTGGCTGCTGCATGAAATGTTGCAACCATCGGTCCATCTCCAGCCCAACCAGCGAGCAGTGATAAAGATGGGATTGCTGGTTCATGCAGATGCAACAAGTCGAAGTCTCCATTTGCAATCCACTGCTTGACTCTTGACGAAGCTAGTGGCCCGAAAATTACTTTTGCGATTGCTCCGTTGTAAGGAATCGATATCGGACGCCCGGCAGAGACCACCCAAGGTTCGATATGTCCACCTTCATCTGTAACCGGTGCTACAACCGAAACTTCATGCCCCTTTGCAATTAACCATTGCGTTAGTTCCTTTATATGAATCTGAACACCGCCAGGGGTATCCCATCCATAAGGGCAGACGATTCCAATTTTTAAGCTACGCATTTGCATGATCTCGCCAGATTCGCTGCAACATATGCCAATCAACGGTATTGACCGCTAACTGCTCTGCAAAGCGATCTGCAAACACTTGCGTCATAGCCGCAGCCTTCTCTGAAACACTTCCGGTCTCTGGGACCGCGATGGCCTCGCCAAAAATAATTCGGATTCCAACTTCTTCATATTTGACGAATGCCGTAATCAAATCTGCCCCAGTTTGGATTGCAAGGAGCGCTGGCCCCGCTGGCATTTGTCCACCAGTGCCAAAGAAATTGACTGGGATTCCATTCTTAGATAAGTCCCGGTCTGCAACAAGAGCAACCAATTTTCCGGCCCGCAATCTCTGTGAAAGAACCGCGATGCTTCGAGAGTCTAAATCCAAAACCTCCATACCTATTTCAGTGCGATATTCCAAGAATTTGCGGAATAGCTTTTCGGGTTTCAGGTGCTCTGCGACAGTAGTAAGCGGGATACCCGTCGCACAGAAGTAAGCCCCGGCGTGATCCCAATTTCCGGCATGCGGAAGCGCAACTATGCAACCTCGCTTTGCGGCGATTGGATCTCTTAAGTAATTTTCATTCTCACAAACCGTTGTCGAAAGTAGCCGCTCTTGGCTCCACGCCGGAAACCTAAAAGTGTCACACCAATACCGCAAGTAAGAACGCATACCAGCATTTACCAAAAATTCTAATTGCGCGTCATCGAGTTCGGGACGGACTCGTCGATAATTAGAGCGCAACCTATTAACGCCCTTGCCATTTCTAGCGTAGAGAAAATCCGCGAAGCGATCTGCTAGAGAGTAAGCCTTACGCTCTGGAATCCAACGAATTACTTTCCATGCCAGGTTATAACCCCAATAAACAAAAGTTTCGCCCATCTATTTTGCGCCCACATAAACAATTCGGAGTCGTTGTAAAACTGTTAGAAGACTTGCTATCGCTAAAACCCAGAAGCCAATACCCATTATGTAAGGAACACCTAGACCGGCAAAACCAGTAGTTGTAAGAACGATTATCAATCGCTCAGTTCGTTCCGCGAGACCCCCGTTGCATTCAATGCCTAAAGATTCGGATCTAGCTTTTATATATGAGATTAGAAATCCGAGAACGATTGTTGCTAAGACCAACGGCACCAGCGCGTCATCTTCTGAAATCAAGTACCAGAGCACTGAACCAAGTATCACTGCATCAGTAAGTCGATCAAGGGTCGAATCTAGAAGGGCTCCCCAAGCGTTCGAACCTTTTGCCGAAAGTCTTGCGATAGTTCCATCAAGTAAATCAAAGAGAACGAAGAAAACAATCAATAACGTTCCGAGGAAGAGCTCTCCTTTTGGAAAGGTAAGAAGCGCAGCCGCCATAGTAAAGAGAGCTCCTGCAGCTGTGACCATATTTGCGCTCACGCCAATTCGAATTAATCCGCGACAAATCGGCGTAATTAACTTGGTAACTGGGGCGCGTAATGATTCTTGTAACATCTTTCCCATCGTAGGCTTAGTTGTCGTGAGCACCCAAATCTACCCGCTGATTAAGCCCGAATTGAAGGTTTGCGTTGTCGGAAAATCAAGTGGCGAGATAGCCGAGTATTTCAATCTCAATCAGGCTCCCTTAGAGCAAGCTGATGGAGCCATGTTTATCGTTAGCGCTGTTGATGGAATTTCAGCAGGTGACATCGAAATTTGGAACACTGCTCGTGAACTTTATGTTCCTTCTATGGTTTTAATCTCAGAACTAAGCAACGGCGAAACCGATTTCGATGACATGAGTGCGATTGCTGGGCGAATTTTAGATCCAGTACAAACTCCATACCTAGTTCTACATGATGATGCCGGAAATCCAACCGCTCTTATCGATCTAGAAACTTTAAAGTTATCTGACTATTCAACGGGTTCTCGAGTCGAGCTAGAGAGCGATCCTGAACATAAAGTTCTAGTCTTCGATTTTCGCAAAGAATTTTTAGAAGCAAATGAAGAATTTGGTCATAATGGTTTTCAAGAGGGCTTAAGTTTTCCAGCTATTCCGTTTATTTCTGAGAACGGTCTCGGCAATTTCGAGATAGCCTCTTTGTTAAATAAATTACCAAGCCGCAGCTAGCTCGGCGCGGGTTTGAGATAACAGCTGCGGAAGCACTTTGGTCTGACCAATTAGTGGCATGAAGTTTGCATCTCCGGACCAGCGCGGAATTACATGTTGATGGATATGGTCTGCGACGCCCGCACCAGAAACAGCACCTTGGTTCATTCCCAGATTGAAACCACTTGCACCACTTACCGCTCGAATCGTCTTCATCGCATGTGCCGAGAGTTCGGAGATTTCATTTCGTTCACTTGTTGTTAAATCCGTTAGATCTCCCACATGTCGATTGCTACAAATTAACAGATGCCCTGCGTTGTATGGATAAAGATTCATGACTACATAAGCTTCTCGGCCACGGGCAACAATCAAACCATCTTCGTCATTTAATCCAATAATTCTGCAGAACGGACATTCAATTGAGTTATTTGGAAGCGGACGATTCTCCCCCGAAAGGTAGGACATGCGGTGCGGCGCCCATAAACGTTGCCAACGATCTGGCATGCCCACGCCGCTGGAGAATTCTTGATCGCCCATTTTGTAATTTAAATCTGAATTCGATTTGCCACAGCCAAAAGAACTTCAGCAATAGCATCATCAACTGAAATTCCATTCTTCTGTTCACCATTGCGATATCTAAATGAAACTGCGCCAGACTTTTGATCCTCTTCACCAGCAATCATCATAAAAGGAATTTTCTCTAGCTGAGCGCTTCTAACTTTCTTCTGCATGCGATCATCAGAAGCATCAATATCAACTCGTATTCCAGCCTTGCGCATCTTCGAGACGACTTCATCTAGGTAAGGAACGAAGGTATCTGCTACTGGAATTGCGCGAACCTGAACTGGTGCAAGCCATGGTGGGAAAGCACCCGCATAATGTTCGGTTAAGACACCGAAAAAGCGTTCGATAGAACCGAATAGCGCTCGGTGAATCATCACAGGTTGCTGTCTTGAACCATCGGAAGCTTGATATTCCAAGTCGAATCGTTGTGGTAATTGGAAATCGACTTGAATCGTAGACATCTGCCAGGTGCGACCAATTGCATCTTTTGCCTGCACCGAAATCTTTGGACCATAGAACGCAGCTCCCTCAGGATCCAATACAAGTTCCAGATTCTGTTTATTGGCTGCAATTCGAAGTGCCTCGGTAGCAGCTTCCCAATCCGCTTCGGATCCAACAGATTTCTCAGGATTGCGAGTTGAAAGTTCTAGATAAAAATCTTCTAATCCGTAATCCCGTAGAAGATTAAGGACGAAAGTTAAGAGGCTATCGAGTTCGCCAAGCATCTGATCTTTTGTGCAGTAAATATGCGCATCATCTTGGGTAAAACCACGAGCTCTAGTAAGTCCATGAATTACGCCAGATTTTTCGTAGCGATAAACAGTTCCGAATTCGAATAACCGAAGCGGCAACTGACGATAAGAACGCGAAGAAGACTTGTAAATCAGATTATGAAATGGACAGTTCATAGGCTTCATGTAGTACTTCTGGCCCGCGCGCTTTATGGTGCCATCTGCATGTAGCTCTTCATCCATAACCATCGGCGGATACATTCCCTCGGAATACCACTGTAAATGACCCGATGTTTCGAAGAGCGCCGCCTTAGTTAGATGTGGTGAATAAACGAATTGATAATCTTCTTCTTCATGGCGTTTGCGCGAATAATCTTCCATCGCACGACGAATTATTCCGCCCTTTGGATGGAAAACCGCGAGCCCTGAACCAACCTCTTCTGGAAATGAAAATAGATCTAGTTCTGTTCCAAGTCGGCGGTGATCGCGCTTCTCAGCCTCTTCTAGCAGATGCAAATAGCCATCCAATTTCTCCTGTGATGGCCAAGCTGTTCCATAAATACGTTGCAACATTGGATTCTTCTCAGAACCTCGCCAATATGCGGCAGCTGTTCGCATCAACTTAAACGCCGGGATCTGTTTTGTCGAAGGAAGGTGCGGACCACGACATAGATCGCTCCAGACCGGTTGTCCATCTCGTCCTAAGTTGTCATAAATAGTTAATTCGCCAGCGCCTACTTCAACGCTTGATTCGTCATCTGCGTTATTTGATTTAAGCCCAATTAGTTCACACTTGTATGGTTCGTGCGCCAATTCAGCAAGTGCCTCTTTCTCCGTTGTAACACGACGCTTAAATCTTTGTCCCGACTTAATAATCTTGCGCATTGCCGATTCAAGTTTCTCAAGATCATCTGGATTGAATGGCCGCTGCGGGTCAAAGTCATAATAGAAACCATCTGTGATTGGTGGCCCAATTCCTAGCTTGGTATCTGCAAAGACTTCCTGAACAGCCTGGGCTAAGACGTGAGCAGTTGAGTGGCGCAAGACTGCAAGGCCCTCTGGAGATTCA
>DDMR01000096.1 GCA_002340925.1 Actinobacteria bacterium UBA2541 | reverse complement strand
CCTAACACCATCGCACGATCGCCGAGTGCGGCTCTTGCTACCCGAGCTCGCTCTACTAATTGTGGGTCACTTGCTGCGGGCAGTTCGCCATCGCATGACACTCCACGTTCGCTCTTCGGATCGGCGCCTTGGCCGAGCAAGAGCAATTCGGAAAGTCTTGATGAGCCCATAGGGACATTATGGAGTAGCCTTTACCCATTATCGAATTGAGATGGGGAGAACGATGAGCACAGAGACTTCACAAGAGGTAACAATTTCCAATGCGCCAGCAACTGGAATTGGACTCACCGATGTAGCGGCCACAAAGGTTGCTGCGCTTCTAGCTCAAGAGGGTCGCGACGACCTAAGCCTTCGCGTTGCAGTGCAACCTGGTGGATGTTCCGGCCTGAAATACCAACTCTATTTTGATGATCGCTCATTAGATGGCGACACTGTTACTAAATTTGGTGCAGTAAGTGTTGTTACTGACAAGATGAGTACGCCTTATTTGATGGGCGCATCAATTGATTTCGTTGACACTATCGAAAAACAAGGATTCACAATTGATAATCCAAATGCCCAGGGATCATGCGCCTGTGGCGACTCTTTTAACTAACTAAACAGTTACTTAAAAAAGTTATGAAGATTGCCTGCGCTGGTTCTGTCGGGCGCGATCATTTAATGACTTTTCCCGGAAAGTTCACTGATTCTTTAGTAGTGGGTTCTCTGGATAAAGTCTCACTCTCTTTCTTAGTCGATGGTCTTGATATCAGACGCGGTGGAACCGCAGCGAATATTGCATTTGGAATCGGTGCGTTAGGTCTAAACCCATATCTCATCGCGGCAGTAGGAACGGATTGGTCGGATTACGATTCTTGGCTAACCAAGCATGGCGTTGATACCACTCACGTGAAAGTCTCTAAAGAACTGTTAACTGCCTCCTTTATGGTCACGACCGATGAAGAGTTAAATCAGATTGCATCCTTCTTTCCTGGTGCCATGAGTGAAGCTAGAGAGATTGAGCTGGCACCGATAGTTGAGAAAACTGGAAAATTTGATTTACTAATAATTTCGCCTGATGACCCAGATGCGATGTTGAGCCACAGCCAGAGTGCAAGAACCATGGGAATCCCATTCGCTGCCGACCCATCTCAACAGTTGGCTCGAATGGATGGCGGAGCAATCAAGCAGTTAATCGAAGGCGCGCAGTATTTATTTTTGAATGAATACGAACTTGCTTTGACCATTCAAAAAACTGGTTGGAGTGATGCCGAAATCTTTAGCAAAGTTGCGGTTCGTGTAATCACGCTTGGTTCCGATGGTGCGCGCGTTGAAGAGCATGGCAAAGAGCCAATAACTGTGGGAGTTCCAAAAGAGAAGATGAAGATTGATCCGACTGGTGTAGGTGATTGTTTCCGTTCTGGTTTCATCGCGGGTCTTGCTTGGGGCCTTAGCCATGAAAGATGCGCCCAAATAGGTTCGATGCTCGCCACATTCTGTATTGAAATTAAAGGAACCCAGGAATACCGATTTACAAAAGCTGAATTTATTGCAAGATTTACCGAGGCCTATGGCGGAGTTGCTGCAGGTGAAGTAAGCGCGAAGCTTGAGCCAAGATTAGTTGGCTAACTTAGTTATCTGAAAAGTGTTTGTCTCGCTGGTTTCAACAGAATTACCGGTCATCCGCGCCCATGCGATCAGGTCAGGTTGGGAGGCGGGATCATCGCTCAAGAGCGTTAACTTAAATCCAATTGACTTATCTGCCAGTGCTTTTGCAAGCTCAATAATTGGCAGAGGGCAACGTTTTCCTAAGCAATCTAGAATCATTATTTATCACGCAATTCGCCAACAGTTTGAGATAAAACTTCTAGAAATTCTTTGACCTCTTCAAAGGTAATTGCGTGATGAATTGTAAGTCGAATATTTCCCTGCGTCAGCACGCCGAGTGCAGCCAGAACATGACTTGGTTGCATATTGACAGAGCTACATGCAGAGCCCGAATCCACGGGGTAGCCTTTGTCCGCAAGCTTTGTCACTAGCTGTTCAGCATTTACATACAGGAATGAAGCGCTAATTAAATGGTCGGCTCCACCGGGTGCAAGATCTGAATCTGGAATATTGTTTGAAATGTAACTTCGAATCTCGCCATTTATTGCTGCAATTTTCGCTGCCAGATTCTTCTCATCTGCAACCCAACTATCTATCGCAAGCGCACTGGCAACAATTAAAGCAAGAGATGCCGGTCCGGGATTGACTCGGCCATCTAAATGGGGGAGCGGGTTGCTCCAATTAGCGCTCTTCGAAACGGCAAATACCCCAAGCCCACTTGGTCCACCCCATGAAGTCGAATCCCAGAGTGCGGTGCTCCAATTTGCCGGAAGTTTGATTCTGGTGCCGGATGCAGTTGAATCGACAAACAATCCTGCGAGCAGATCTGGCGATTTTGGCCGTCCATTTTGAATGGTTCCGGTTTCGCGGTTGCAAAGCTGCAGAGCGAGAACGTCATCCTTCATTAGTTCTGAGAAATTGATCTGACCATTAAGGTCAACTTCGAGCATCTTGGATGGATGGCCCTCGGCTACTGCAAAAACTTCCATCCGATCGATGTTGCTATAAACCAATCTTTTCTGACCCGACATCAAACCGTTGATTCCCAAGTGAAAACCTAGATTCGGTTCGCCCAAAAAATGGATTTCGTCACTGCGAATTCCCAGATGGCTAGCAAAGGTTTCTCGGGCTTCATTTAAGAGAAGAGCAGCACTCTTTGAATCGGCGCCAAGTTTTGATGGATCTGGCCAAGTGACCTCAAAAATATGGGGAAGTGCCATCCGAGCAGCATCATGGAGCCGGGGTTCGGATTGGAAATTTGGGGTGATGGAAACCACGCATCGAACGCTACTCCCGCATGGTTAAAGAGGCGAATCCGAGGGATATTCTTATCCAATGAGTTTTAGACCCACCAAGAAATCTTTAGCCAGAGCCTTCTTAACGGCGATTTCAATCGGGTCGATTTCGTTTCTGACATCTTGCTCAACAGAGAATATATCTGGAATGGGATTTCCAAAGGGTGTCTCGAGCGTCACCGACACGACACTTCCGCTGTGGCAGGGCGCTTGGATTGCAGCCGCAGTTGTTGGAGTCTTTACCGCCATCTTAATTATTTGGCCAGTATTTCGACATCGTCGCAAGGGCGACGAAGTTCCGAAGCAAACTCAGTACAACGTGCCAGTCGAAGTTTCTTATACAGTTATTCCATTCATTATTGTTGCAGTGCTTTTCTACTTCACCGCAGTAAAGCAATCTGAAATTGTAAAAGTTACGCCGGATAGCCAGGCGAGCCATTTAATTGATGTAAATGCTTTCCAATGGTCTTGGCAGTTTACCTATCGCGACAATCCAGAAGCCCCAATTGTTACCGGAACTACGGCAAAGCCACCGACCTTAGTACTCCCTCTAGGTGAGCGCGTTAAATTTAAAATAAGCTCGACAGATGTTGTTCATGGTTTCTGGATTCCCGCCTTCATGATTCAGATCCAGAATCTTCCTGGGGTGACCAACAATATTGAGTTCAGCGCGAACAAACTCGGCACCTATCCTGGTTTCTGCAATATTTTATGTGGCCGTTCCCACTCACAGATGCGCTTTAGTGTGAAAGTTGTAACCCCAAGTGAATATCAAGAATATATCTCAAGTCTAAAGGTGGCTTAATATGACTACATACGCGACCAGAACTGCAGTTCTAGGTGCACCCGTTAAGAGAGAGCTCACCAAGGGCCAACTTTTCGTCAAAGTAATTACATCTACTGATCACAAGATGATTGGTTATCTCTATCTATTTACAACATTTGCCTGGTTCTTAATCGCTGGACTATTGGCGCTAATTTTGCGTGCCGAACTTGCGCGCCCTGGTCTGCAATTTATTTCGAACGAGCAATACAACCAAGTATTCACTATGCACGGAACGATCATGTTGCTTATGTTTGCAACTCCATTGTTCGTTGGTTTTGCGAACGTAATCATGCCGCTGCAGATTGGTGCAGCAGATGTGGCATTCCCAAGAATGAACATGCTTTCGTATTGGCTCTTCCTCTTCGGAGGAATAATGGCTTTTGCCGGATTCTTAACTCCAGGCGGAGCAGCATCATTTGGTTGGACCGCGTATGCGCCACTCTCAAATGCACAGTATTCACCAGGCATCGGTGGGGATTTATGGATTGTTGGATTAGCAATTAGCGGTATTGGAACAATTCTTGGTGGCGTTAACTTCATTACAACTATTTTTACAATGCGCGCTCCTGGAATGACGATGTTTCGTATGTCGATCTTTACCTGGAACGTTCTCCTCACTTCGATTTTAGTTCTGCTTGCTTTCCCACCACTAGCTGCCGCTTTCTTAGCTTTGGAATCTGACCGATTATTTGGCTCGCATATCTTTGATCCGGCCAATGGTGGAGCCATGCTTTGGCAGCATCTCTTCTGGTTCTTCGGGCACCCCGAGGTTTATATCTTGGCGCTTCCATTCTTTGGGATTGCCACTGAAATTCTTCCGGTATTTAGCCGCAAACCGATCTTCGGTTATAAAGGCCTTATCGCTGCAACAATTGCAATCTCTGCGCTCTCAGTGTCGGTTTGGGC
>DDMR01000031.1:28456-29889 GCA_002340925.1 Actinobacteria bacterium UBA2541 | reverse complement strand
GCCCGCCCATTTGATTTAGTCTCAGTTGATTCTGCTTGTGAACATTGTGCATCTGGCTGTGCAATGCGCACCGATATTCGTCGCGGTAAAACTTTACGTCGCCTGGCTGGAGATGATTCTTCAGTCAACGAAGAGTGGAATTGCGATAAAGGTCGTTGGGCATTTAAGTATCTAACAAGTAGAGAACGCGTAACTTCTCCAATGATTCGCGGCGGAGATGGCGAGCTTCATGAAGCATCTTGGCCAGAAGCAATTGCATTTGCAGCCAATGGTCTAAAGGGCAGGCGCGCTGGTGTATTGGTTGGTGGCCGCGCAACCGTTGAAGATGCTTACGGTTACAGTAAATTTGCAAGAGTTGCACTGAAAACAAACGATATTGATTTCCGCTCTCGTCCATATTCTGAAGAAGAAACTTCATTCTTAAGCAGTATTGCACTTGGTCTCAAAACAACTTATAAAGATATTGATAAGGCAGATCAAGTTGTATTGCTTGGCTTTGAACCAGAAGAAGAATCACCGATTGTATTTCTGCGAATCTATAAGCAGTTCAGAAAGCGTGCACTAAAAGTTATTAGTGATGCTCCTGTTGCTAGCCGCGGATCTGTAAAGCTAAATGTCGAACTTGTCTCTGACATCAAATCTATTTCTGGAATAACTTCCAAGAGCGTTATCTTGGTTGGTGAACGCCTCTCTGAAAAAGTTGGAGCCTTGACCAGTGCAGTTGAGTTAGCTGAAAAGTCTGGTGCCAAGTTAGCTTGGATTCCACGTCGTGCTGGCGAACGCGGTGCACTTTCAGCGGGCGCAATCGCAACGCTACTTCCAGGTGGCCGACCAGTTTCTGAAGCCAGTGCACGTGTAGATGTTGCAGCAGCTTGGTCTGTTGATTCACTTCCTACCAACCCTGGCCGCTCAACTTCTGAAATTCTCCATGCGCTAGTTGTTAATAATTTAGATGCTGTTGTAATTGGCGGCGTTGACCCACTAGATATTTCGAGTGATGGACTTTCTCAACTGTTGAATTCCTTTGTAGTTTCACTTGAGATTTCACATAGCGCTGTAACAGCAGTTGCAGATGTTGTTCTTCCAGTCGCTGCTGTTATCGAGAAGAGTGGTTCATTCCAAGATTGGCAAGGCAGCACAAGAAACTTTGATAAAGCAATCGCCGATTCACTTTCAAGAAGCGATGTCCGAATTCTCTCGATGATTGCTGATGAAATGGGAGCTCCGATTAATCTGCCAACAGTGGCAGCAACAGCGCGCGAAATCGCAGCACTAGGCAATTGGGATGGCAAGGCGCTAGCTTTCGAAAAGACTTCTGAAGTGAAGCCAGTTATTTCCGAAGAAATGCTTCATTTAACATCCTGGCGCTTGTTATTGGATCTCGGAACTTTGCAAGATGGTGAGGCAAACTTAGCCGGAACCGCGCGTAAAGC
>DDMR01000031.1:0-28298 GCA_002340925.1 Actinobacteria bacterium UBA2541 | reverse complement strand
GATCTCCTCAGATTTAGGATCGCTAAAACTTCCAGTTGAAATTAGTGAAATGTCTGATGATGCAATTTGGGTGCCACGTAATTCAATTGATTCCCAAGTAATTGCAAATCTAGGATTCGTTAACGGCCAAGTAACGGTGGTAAAAGCATGACTAATGCCGAAATAATTGCTACCGATCCAGGTTGGATAACTCTTGTAAAGGGGTTACTAATATTTGCAGTCTGCGTATTAGCGACTCTTATGTCAGTTTGGGGAGAGCGTCGCCTAGTTGCTCGAATGCAACAACGCATGGGCCCTAACCGAGTTGGCCCATTTGGCTTGATTCAAGCTTTAGCAGATGGTGTGAAGCTTGCGCTAAAGGAAGATTTGATTCCTAAAGCGGCAGATCGCATCGTCTTTGTTGTTGCACCAATCATTAGCGTCACAACTTGTTTCATGGCATTTGCAGTCATTCCGCTATCTGGCCCAGTAAATCTCTTTGGACATAAAACCGTAATGCAGATGACCGATATTCCAGTCGGAGTTCTATATGTCTTTGCGATTGCTTCAATTGGTGTTTACGGAATTGTTCTAGCGGGTTGGTCATCGGGCTCTACTTATCCACTGCTTGGTGGCCTGCGTTCTAGTGCCCAAGTGATTTCTTATGAAATTGCTATGGGGCTCTCACTTGTAGCGGTCTTTATTTATGCCGGCTCAATGTCGACAGCAGAAATAGTTTCAGCACAAAGCCAGTGGTGGTTCTGTGTAACGCTATTCCCCTCATTTGTTATTTTTGCCATTTCTATGGTCGGGGAAACCAACCGAGCACCATTCGATTTCGCTGAAGCTGAAGGTGAACTCGTTGGTGGTTTCCATACCGAATATTCATCCCTTAAATTTGCGCTCTTTTTCTTAGCAGAATATGTAAATATTGTTGCAGTCTCTGCACTTTCAACAACTCTCTTCTTTGGCGGATACCGCGCACTGCCTGGACTTGGCTTTACTGAAAGCTGGCTTGGCGGTTGGTTCACGGTTTTTTGGTTCTTAGCAAAAGTTGTCTTCTTCTTCTTTATTTTTGTCTGGCTACGTGGAACTCTTCCAAGACTTCGTTATGACCAATTTATGAAATTTGGTTGGAAAGTTTTGATTCCATTCTCTCTAATCTGGATCCTGATTGTTTCAACTCTACGAGTTCTCTCACAACAAGGCGCACCTCGTTCCGTATTAATTGGCTTCAGCTTTGGAATCGTTCTCCTTGTTCTGGCAGGTTCTAGTCTCTTCGAATCTTCAAAAAAACGTAGAGCCCAAGACGATGAATTAGGTGAAGTAGCGGTGCCAAGTTTCCCAGTTCCTGCGATTCCAGGAAAAATCAATAAGGATAGAACGGAGCAACTAAATGGATAATCCTTTAACTCCGCGTTCAAATGATCTCGGTCTAACCGCAGCTGCGAAGGCAAATACCCCAATAGAAAGCCAGGAGGCCAAGACCTTTGCGAAGCAACTGCAAGGTTTCTGGGTGACTTTCAAAACTATATTTAAGAAACCCAATACCGTTCAATATCCCGAAGAGAGAGAACCAACCGCAGAACGTTTTCATGGGCGACACCAATTAAATCGCTATGACGATGGACTTGAAAAATGTATTGGTTGCGAACTTTGTGCCTGGGCCTGTCCGGCCGATGCAATTCTTGTCGAAGGTGAAACTAATACGGATGATGAGCGATATTCACCAGGAGAGCGCTATGGCAAGGTCTATCAGATAAATTATCTGCGTTGCGTTTTTTGTGGACTATGTATTGAAGCTTGCCCTACTCGCGCACTTACTATGACAAATGAATATGAACTTGCGGATGAATCTCGCGCTAAATTAATTTTTGAGAAGGAAGATTTATTGGCTCCTTTAAAATCTGGAATGTTGCAACCACCTCATCCAATGGTTCCAGGAACAACCCATATTGATTATTACCGCGGTGATATAACGGGTGGATCAAATGGATAGCCTCGCAATTGAAGTAGGACAAACCCTTGCCCCTGAAGCAACTCTCTTCTGGATACTTGCACCACTTGCTGTGGTCGCTGCTCTTGGAATGCTCTTTGTGAAGAAAGCGGTTCACTCGGCTCTGCTCTTGGCTTGGGTCATGGTTACCTTGGCAATTTTTTATATCGCTCAAGATGCACTCTTCCTTGGAATTGTTCAGATAATTGTTTACACCGGTGCTGTAATGATGTTGTTCTTATTTATTCTGATGCTAGTTGGCGTTGATTCTTCAGACTCACTAGTCGAAAACATTCGTGGCCAGCGGCCCCTAGCAATTACAGCCGCAATTGGGCTAAGTGGATTGCTGGTTTCATTAATAGCCCGCGCAAATCTTGGTGTTGAAGCAGTTGGCTTAAGAGGCGCAAATTCAGAAGGTAATGTTCAAGGTATTGCACGTGAGTTGTTTACTAATTATGTCTGGGCCTTTGAAGTAGTTTCTGCGCTCTTGATTACTGCCGCCGTTGGCGCAATGGTTCTAGCACACAGCAACCCAGCTAAATCTCGCACCGCACAACGCGACCAATCAATCGCTAGATTCCGTGGCACTTCACTTGCAACTGCAGCTGGACTTCCAAGTTCAGGAGTCTACGCACTTCACAATGCGGTTGATGTTCCTGCTCTTCTACCCGATGGTTCACCAGCTCCTTCTTCGATTTCAGCGACTCTTGAGGCCAGAGGCGACATGTTGTCCTCGAAACCCTTCGAACTTGAAGTCAAGAAAGAGGAGGAAGATTAATTGGATATCTCAAATTATATTTATCTTTCTGCGATCCTCTTTACTATTGGTGCAATTGGAGTAGTAGTTCGCAGAAATGCGATCGTAGTATTTATGTGTATTGAATTGATGTTGAACGCTGCGAATTTAGCATTTGTAACCTTCTCAAGAATTCATGGAAATCTTGCTGGTCAAGTTACTTCATTCTTTACTATGGTTGTTGCAGCTTGCGAAGTTGTAGTTGGTCTCGCGATTATCGTTGCGATATATCGCTCCCGTCGATCAGCATCTGTTGATGATGCTAATTTGTTGAAGCGCTAATGACTATAAGCACAAATTTAGTTTATTTCATTGCCCTTCCACTATTTAGTTCTGGCTTGCTGCTTCTACTAGGCCGGAAAGCTGATAAGTGGGGACATATCTTTGCGACGTTAGTTTCTGCATCAGTCTTTATTATTGGTGTAATTGAATTTTTCGCAATGCAAGGCCGCGAGGGCGAAGCCCGCGCTGCTACCCAGAAACTTTTTGAATGGATTTCAGTTGGCTCTCTCCAGGTTGATGCTGGACTACTTCTAGATCAACTTTCTATCTGTTTTGTGCTGTTAATTTCAGGCGTCGGAACCCTCATTCATATCTATTCAATCGCATATATGTCCCACGATCGTGATCGCCGTCGATTCTTTGCCTACCTAAATCTCTTCATCGCAGCGATGTTGCTTCTTGTTTTGGGAGATTCATATCTAAACCTTTATGTAGGTTGGGAAGGCGTAGGCCTTGCTTCCTACCTATTGATTGGTTTCTGGAATGAGAAACCGGCGTATGCAGCTGCCGCAAAGAAGGCATTTGTTGCGAACCGAGTTGGCGATGTTGGTTTATCACTTGCAATCATGATTGCATTTACACAATTCGGAACCGTAACTTTTGCCGGTGTTAAGGAAGGTGCATCTGGTGCATCTGCCGGCGCACTTACCGCGATCGGTGCAATGCTCTTGCTAGCAGCCGCCGGCAAATCGGCGCAGTTCCCACTGCAATCTTGGCTTGGCGATGCAATGGCTGGACCAACCCCAGTTTCTGCACTTATCCACGCCGCTACCATGGTTACCGCAGGCGTGTATCTGATAACTCGCTCTAACTTTATTTTCGATGCTTCACCAACTGCTCAATTGATGGTTGTCATCGTTGGCGCAATAACACTTTTGTTTGGTGCACTTATCGGAACTGCTAAAGACGATATTAAGAAGGCGCTAGCAGCTTCGACAATGTCACAGATTGGCTACATGATTCTTGCTACCGGACTTGGTCCAGTTGGATATGCATTCGCAATCATGCACTTGATAACCCACGGTTTCTTTAAAGCTGGCATGTTCCTTGGCGCCGGTTCAGTAATGCATGGGATGAATGATGAAGTAAATATGCGACGTTATGGTGCTCTTCGAAAAGTTATGCCAATCACGGCCGCAACATTTGGGCTTGGTTATTTAGCAATTCTTGGGGTCCCGCCATTCGCTGGCTTCTATTCAAAAGATAAAATTATTGAAACTGCATTTGATTCCGGCGGAATTCAAGGAATTCTTCTTGGAAGCATCACGCTTCTTGGCGCTGGGATAACTGCTTTCTATATGACGCGCGTTATGGTTTTAACATTTATTGGAACCAAGCGGTGGGATGAAAAAGCTCATCCACATGAGTCTCCATTCTTAATGTGGGCACCGATGGCAGCTCTGGCAGTTGGATCAGTTGCATCTGGATTCCTACTTAACTCTGGAAGTGCCCTAGTCAATTGGCTTCAACCCGTTGTAAACGCAAATCAAGAATATCATTCCGGACATCTGTTACCTCCAATCGTCGTTTCAATAATGGCGCTGACAGTGGTTGCAATTGGTGTTGCAATCGCAGTTCTCAAATACCGGACAGTTCCAGTTGTTGCACCTGAAAATGTTTTAGGAATTACCAAAGCTGCGCGCAAAGATCTTTACCAAGATTCCTTTAACGAAGCGGTATTTATGCGCCCAGGACAGAAGTTGACTGCCGGACTCGTAAACACTGATTACAAAGTTGTTGATGGTTTGGTTCGATTAGTTGGTTGGGTAGTTCAAATTTCTGCATCGAATCTGCGAAATATCCAGAATGGATATGTCCGAAGTTATGCCTTAATTATGGTTCTAGGTGTAATTGCCTTGATTGCAGCAGTTTGGATGGTGACGCTATGAGTATCTTGACATCTCTACTACTGCTTCCATTGTTTGGTGCTTTAGTGGTTGGATTTTTACCAGCCAGCAATGCCAAGTTGGTTAAGCAAGTAGCACTTGCCTTCTCTTTATTGGTGACTCTCGTTTCAATCGTTATGGCGCTAAGTTTTGATCGAAATAACAGCGCAATGCAATTTACCGAAGTCCGCACTTGGATTTCGGCATTTAATATTAATTATGCAGTCGGTATTGATGGCATGGCTCTTGTGCTTATCTTGATGACAACAATCTTGGTTCCAGTAGTTTTCCTAGCGGGCTGGAGCGAATCCGAGAATGGTCGTTGGAATGTAAAGGTTTTCTACATTCTGTTATTGATTCTTGAAACCATGATGATCGGGGTTTTCTCAGCCACTGATGTATTCCTCTTCTATGTAATCTTTGAAGCCATGCTTCTGCCGGTTTACTTCCTTATCGGTGGTTACGGTTCTGGTGAACGCGCTGCAGCAGCCATGAAGTTCTTGCTTTACAGCCTCTTTGGCGGATTGCTGATGTTGGCTGCAGTTATTGGTCTTTACATTATTTCGGTCAACCAAGGTGGCGCAACCTTCGATATCGCCAGACTGTCACAGTTGAGCATTGATTCGACCACTCAGAATTGGCTCTTCCTAGGATTCTTCATCGCCTTCGCAATTAAGGCACCACTCTGGCCATTTCATACCTGGCTTCCAACTGCTGCAAAGTCTGCAACAGCGGGAACTTCAACGTTGCTTCTTGGTGTTCTCGACAAAGTTGGAACTTACGGAATGATCCGCTTCTGCATGAGCTTCTTCCCTGATGCAACAAAGACTTTTACACCAGCGATTATTACCTTGGCCGTAATTTCAATTCTTTACGGCGCCTTCTTAGCAATTGGCCAGAAAGATATAAATTCGCTCATTGCATTTACTTCGATCTCGCACTTTGGCTTTATAACACTAGGAATTTTTGCGCTAACTTCTCAGAGCTTAACTGGTGCAATTTTCTACATGGTCAATCATGGATTCGGAACTGCAGCGCTATTCCTAACAGCAGGATGGATGATTAAGCGTCGTGGTTCTTCGCAGATTGCAGACTTTGGTGGCTTGCAACGAGTAGCGCCAGTCCTTGCTTGGTCCTTCTTTATAGCTGGACTTTCCGCACTAGCGCTTCCAGGGTTATCAAGCTTTGTTAGTGAATTCTTAGTTCTTCTCGGAGCTTTTGCCAAGTATCCAGTAGCAGCAATTCTTGGAACGCTTGGAATTATCCTCGCCGCACTTTATGTTCTACTAGCCGTTCAGCGCGCAATCCATGGCGAAACTCCAGCATCAAGTGCGGGGATATCAGATTTAAACCTTCGGGAGAAAATTGCAATCGCTCCAGTTATTGCGATTCTGGTTCTACTTGGCTTTTATCCAAAACCAGCGCTAGAAGTAATTAATCCAACCACTCAGACAATTATGACTAATGCCGGCGTAAGCGATCCAGTAGCAAAGGTGGTGAAGTAAATGTTATCTGCACCTAATTTAGATTACGCACTACTTGCACCCATCATGATTATTCTTGGGGGAGCCTTAATCGGTGTTTTGATTGAAGCATTCGCGAAGCCAGCCTGGCGCGCTAGATTGCAACTAGTCATCTCGCTCGCAGCAATCGTAATTTCATTCAATCAACTTGTTCGCGTAAGAAATGATGGTTCATCAATCGCTGCAGTTACATCTGTCTCGGTCGATGGGGCAGGAATGTTTCTGCAGGGGGCAATACTAATTTTTGCATTCCTGGGAATCTTAGTAATCGCAGACCAAGATAATTTCGCACCCCAAGCATCTGCGCTACCTGGATCGGCAGAAGAAGCTGCGGCAATTCAAGCGGGCAAACAACAGACCGAAGTATTCCCACTCACTATGTTCGCAGTTGCTGGAATGATGTTATTTCCAGTTGCAACAGATTACATAACTCTCTTTGTGGCCTTAGAAGTTCTCTCACTCCCACTTTATTTAATGGCCGGTTTATCCCGACGTCGCAGATTGCTCTCACAGGAAGCAGCGCTTAAATACTTCTTGCTAGGTGCATATTCATCAGCATTCTTCCTTTTTGGTGCCGCACTTCTCTATGGTTATTCCGGAACTATCTCGTTAAATGGCCTAACAGATGCGATTCGCGGGAATACTGGAAACGATGTGTTCTTGCTACTTGGAATCATTTTTCTCTCAGTTGGACTTCTATTTAAAGTTGGCGCAGTTCCATTTCATTCGTGGAAGCCAGACGTTTATCAAGGAGCGCCAACGCCAATTACTGGATTTATGGCAGCGGCAACAAAAGCTGCAGCTTTCGGTGCTACTTTAAGAATTTTCTACTTAGGTTTAGATGCAGCACAAACAAGTTGGAAGCCATTTATTGCAGTGATTTCGGTAATCACGATGATTGTTGGATCTTTAGCTGCTATCTCACAGCGAGATATGAAGCGGATGCTGGCATATTCTTCAATCGCGCATGCCGGTTTTGTTCTCACAGCAATTGTGTCGCTAAGTGAGAACGCACTCAGCGCATCTCTCTTCTATCTCTTTGCATATGGTGTCGCCACAATTGGCGCATTTGCAATCATTACTATCGTTCGAGATTCTGCTGGTGAAGTGAGTGATGTGAATCGTTGGATTGGCCTCGGGAAGAAATCTCCACTGGTCGCCTCCGTATTCTCACTATTCTTATTGAGCTTTGCCGGAATTCCTCTTACTAGCGGCTTTGTCGGTAAGTTCTCAATCTTCTCTGCAGCTTATGAATCTGGAAATATCACGCTGGTCGTAGTCGGAGTGCTTTCTAGCGCTATCGCAGTCTTCTTCTATTTGCGAGTTATCTTGATGCTCTTCTTTACTGATGCAACGACTGATTCAATCTCAGTTGTTATTCCTTCAATTCTTACAAGAATTTCAATTTCGATTAGTGCAATATTTACTATCACCCTTGGAATCGCGCCATCGCTAGTGTTTGATATCGCGCAAGACTTCGCTTATTTCTTACGCTAATGACAAAAATTGGAATTCCGGATATTGATCCGAAGCTTGAAAAGGATCTCCTTGCTTCTATGGCTGAAGTTGAGGTGCTATTGCGTGGATCTATTGAGGGTAAATATCCATTAGTAATTGAGACTTCAAGACACTTAGTCGATGCTGGCGGAAAGCGTTTACGTCCACTCTTGACCCTAATTGCATCTCACTTCGGAGATCCAAAGGCAGCTGGCCTAATCGAAGCCGCGGTTGTCTGTGAATTAACACATCTGGGAACGCTTTATCACGATGATGTAATGGATGAAGCGCCGCTTCGCCGAGGTGTTGAAAGTGCTAACAATCGCTGGAACAACACAGTGGCAATTCTTACTGGAGATTATTTATTCGCAAAGACTTCTCAGCTCTTGGCTGACCTTGGTCCTGAAGCAGTGCGTCTGCAAGCACTTACTTTTGAAAGATTAGTTATTGGCCAGATTATGGAGACGCAAGGCTCAAGCACAGATAGAACAGCTTTAGAGCATTACCTAAGCGTCGTATCCGATAAAACTGCTTCACTTATTTCAGCCAGCGCCAGATATGGTGCAATGATTTCTGGGGCCGATGAAAAGATTATGGATGCCTTAACAAAATTTGGCGAAGAAATTGGAACTGTGTTTCAGCTTGCAGATGACATCATCGATATTGCGAGTGATTCAAAGGAATCAGGCAAGACGCCAGGAACCGATCTTCGCGAGGGTGTTCCAACACTCGTTACTTTATTTATTCTGGAATCAGAAGACCCAGCAGATGCTGAATTAAAGAAGATTCTCTCTGCTCCGATAACAGATGAAGCAATCGTGGCCCAGACTATTTTGACGCTTCGAAGCCACAGCGCACTAACTAAATCACGAGAATTAGTTGCTGGTTATGGCAGATCTGCTCAGAAACATTTAGAGCTACTTCCAGAAGGTCCAGCTAAAGCCGCACTAGTCGGGCTGAGCCAAGCGGTTATCTCGCGTACTTCCTGATTTAATCAAATCATATCCAAGCGCTATTAGAGCCACCCAGATAAAGACGAAACCAATCCATCTTCCACTAGGCATTGGTTCGTGACGCAAGAACACCGCAAGCATAAATTGAATTGTCGGAGTTAAATACTGCAGCAGCCCAATCATCGTGAATGGAATTCTGGTAGTAGCACCATTGAAGAGAAGTAGCGGAACTGCAGTAACAACACCTGCACCTATCAATAGAGCAGTTAGTCCCGCACCATTTCCAAATTGACCCTCACCACGTTCGCCAAGCCAGATTAAATAGCTGCCGTAGAAAACCGAAGAAATAAGAGTCTCAATAGCAAGTCCCTGCAGCGATCCCAAGTTAATTTTCTTCTTCATAAAACTATAAGAACTCCAGGAAAACGCTAGTGCAAAAGAGATCCAAGGCGGACGCCCATAGTCAAGAGTCAAGATGATTACACCAATAGTCGCGACAATAAAAGCAACCCATTGAATCTTCCGCATTGTTTCTTTGAAGGCCAGAATTCCCATTAGAACCAGAAGAATTGGCTGCATGTAATAGCCAAGCGATGCTTCGACAATCTGCTCATTGTTTACCGCCCAGATGTAGGTAAGCCAATTTACAGAGATAAAAGCAGAGGCCAAGGTAAATTTCCAGAAAACCCCGGGGGAGAGCATCAAGGCAAAAGTAGATCTAAGTTGGTGTGCTATCGAAAGTGCAATTACACAGAAAACTAAAGACCAGACTGATCGATGGGAAACCATTTCCAGAGATGTAGCTGGTTGAAGCAGCGGCCAATAAAGCGGGAACAATCCCCATAGCGTGTAAGAGGAGAATCCGTAGATAAAACCGAGACGAGTTTTATTCACGAATTAACGATAATTCGTGAATTGAACTGCGAAATCTAACTTCTGCCCTTTTACCAGTGCCATTGTGTCTTGCAAGTCATCACGAGATTTACTGGTTACCCGAAGTGTTTCGCCCTGGATTTGAGTCTTTACAGATTTTGGACCTTCGTCTCTAATTATCTTTGCCAACTTCTTAGCATTCTCGGTAGAGATACCCTCTTTAAGTGTGCAAGTAATCTTATAAATCTTCCCACTGAGTTCTGGGTCAGTTGATTCAAGATGCTTCAAAGATACCTGGCGCTTGATTAACTTATCTTTAAATACCTCAAGAACAGCTTTCGCCTTCTCTTCAGACTGCCCTTCAATTAGAAATTTCTCTCCAGATTTTTCAATCTTGCTATCCGTGTTCTTGAAGTCAAAACGTGTTGCAATTTCACGGTCTGCTTGGTTGAAAGCATTATCTACTTCCATATGATCTACTTCAGAGACAATATCGAAACTTGAATCAGCCAATTTAAGACCCCTTTACTCATGAACAATTTTCTAGAATTTACATATTCTACTGTGTGCAATTGTAGGGTAAATTGTGCTCATGATTCGGAGCACTCGTAAATTCCCGAGCCTCCCATATTTTTGGTCGTTGATTGATTGGTCTCTTCCTTCGTTAAATCCGTACAAAGGCAGATTACTTCGGGCACAAACCATCGAAGATATAGCGCAAATAGCAAAAGAGCGAACCCCTGAAGTGGTATTTGATTATGTCGAGGGTGGCGCAGTTGATGAAATTGCATATGCCAGAACCCGAAATGCATTCACCAGAATCGAATTTAGCACGCGAGTTATGCGCGATGTATCCAAGATTGATACATCTGAAAAGATCTTAGGCAAGACAGTCGATATCCCAATCTGCTTTGCGCCCACCGGTTACACCCGGCTAATGCACCATGTTGGTGAGCCTGCAGTTGCAAACGTCGCAAGCAAAAAGAATTTGATCTATGCCCTATCAACCATGGGAACAACTTCACCAGCTGAACTAGCAGAAGCAGTTCCAAATTCAAGACGTTGGTTCCAACTTTATATAATGAAAAATCGCAGCGATAGCTTGGCGGTAATTAAGCAGGCGAAAGATAATGGTTTCGAAGCTTTAGTTTTGACTGTTGATACTCCAGTTCCTGGTCTTCGTTATCGCGATAACCGCAACGGCTTAACAGTTCCACCGAAAATTAGGATTAATACTGTCTTAGCAATTGCCCGTAAACCAATCTGGTGGCTTAATTTGTTCACCACCGGAAAATTAGAATTTGCTGCATTCAGAGGATGGGACAAACCTTTATCTGAACTTGGCGGATTAATTTTTGATCCATCCACAACCATGAAAGAAATTACCTGGTTGCGTTCAGTTTGGAAGGGTCCAATTGTTGTTAAGGGAATCCAAAGTGTTGAAGATGCAAAGGCCATTGCAAAACTTGGAGTCCAAGGAATCATTCTTTCTAATCACGGCGGTCGCCAATTTGATCGTGGCCAGGTGCCACTTGAAATACTTCCAGAAGTTGTTAAAGCTGTCGGAAACAAAGTTGAAATCTATATCGATGGTGGAATCATGTCTGGCCTTGATGCACTTGGTGCGATTGCACTCGGTGCAAAGGCAGTATTCATCGGTCGTGCCTATTTATATGGCGCCATGGCCAATGGTGAAGCCGGGGTAGAGCAAGTGATTGAAATTATGCGCAGAGAATTTGAAAATGGAATGGCGCTTTCTGGTGCGACCAATATCGCCGAAGTTCGCAAGAATGGTGCTCGAATTAGGAATTAGTAAGAGCGCTGCTTAATAAGGTAATCTACGCAAGCCGTAAAACCCTGGCGGGTTGCCCGAGCGGCCAATGGGAGGGGACTGTAAATCCCCCGGCTCTGCCTTCGAAGGTTCAAATCCTTCACCCGCCACCATAGTTACAAAGCCGGTGTATTTCTGTAAATCCCCATACCTTCGAAGGTTCAAATCCGCACGCCAGGCCACCAGCAAGATATACGAGTATGCGCGTTAAAATTCCCAGATGGCTAAAGCAATTGTTATTGGCGCTGGAGTAATCGGCTGTTCAATCGCATTTGAAATGGCCGCTAAAGGTTATGAAGTTATTGCAGTAGATAAAGCACAGGGCCCAGGACAGGGATCAACAAGTGCTTCCAGCGCCGTAGTTCGATTTAATTATTCAACCTTCGATTCGGTTGCCCTTGCTTGGGAGTCATTTCATTGCTGGAAAAACTGGCCAGAACATCTTGGCAAAAAACAAGAGCGCTATTCAAAGATGATAGATGTTGGTGTTGTTATGTTGGATGCACCAGTAATTTCAGGCGAGAAAACATCACAACTATTTGATGCCGTTGGAATCCCATATGAAGTTTGGAGTTCAACGGACTTGTCGAAGAATGTAACTGGAATTGATGCTGGCAAGTATTGGCCACCTAAAAAATTAGATGACGATGAATTTTGGGAAGATGCCAAAGAACCACTTGGTGCGATTTTTACCCCCAACGGTGGTTATATTGATGATCCTTTGCTTGCTACTGAAAATTTAGCTCAAGCCGCAATCAGTGCTGGAGTGAAATTTAGTTTTAAAAGCAAAATCACAGCCATTCTGAAAGAGGGAAATAAAGTTACTGGCGTTGAAGTCGATGGTAATGAAAAGATTCTGGCAGATATAGTCATAAATGCAGGAGGACCTTGGTCTAATCGCATAAACGAACTTGCTGGAGTGGGGAAGGGTTTCACAATCTCGGTAAGGCCAATGCGCCAGGAAGTTCATCAGATAAATACTCCGATGAATTTGATTCCTGGGCCCATAGTCGGCGATTTAGATCTTGGGACTTATATGAGATCTACGCCAACAGGATCAACTCTTATTGGTGGAACCGAACCAGAGTGTGATCGACTTGATTGGGTCGATGATATTGAAGTAGTAAATTTAAATCGAACTAAGGAGTTATTCGAAGCTCAAGTAACTCGAGCAGCACGAAGATTTCCGGCGCTAAAGATTCCTAATTCGCCATCTGGTATTGCTGGTATTTATGACGTAGCAGCAGACTGGACACCGATTTATGACCGGACTGAACTGGATGGATTCTTTGTGGCTATAGGAACAAGCGGAAACCAATTTAAGAATGCCCCGATGGTTGGAAAGCTAATGACAGAGTTGATTGATGCAGTCAGAGTGGGCCAAGATCACGATGTAGACCCGGTCAAGGTTCGCGCAGAACGCACAGGCAATGAGATAAGCCTAGGAGCTTTTTCACGTAAGCGGTTGTTCAATGCAGATAACACCGGAACTGTGATGGGTTAGAAAACTAAACCAATCAAAAAACTTCTTAGTTAGTAATTGTTTCAACCGATCTTGTTATTGATTCCATAAATTCAATATCTGGAACAACACCGATTCCAATACCGCCTGGGACCTCGATGTAACCATCTACCATTTCGAATGGTGTTGTGATGTCCTGTTTGAAAAATCTCGATGATGCTGAAGTGTCACCAGGTAAGGTAAATCCGGGAAGGGCGGCTAAGGCAAGATTGGCCGCGCGGCCGATGCCGGTCTCTAGCATTCCACCACACCATACTGGGATCGATCTCGCTAAACAGTAGTCATGGATTTTCACTGACTCTAGATATCCACCAACTCGTCCAGGTTTTATATTAATTATTGAGGTAGCTTCTAATTCGAGAGCATCTTGAGCTGATGAAAGGGAGATGATTGATTCATCTAAACATACTGGCGTTGACATGACCTTTGCTAACTGTGCATGACCCAGAATGTCATGTTCATCTAATGGTTGTTCAATCAGTAGTAAATCAAATTCATCTAACCGCTTTAAAAGCTTTGAATCGCTTCTTGAGTAGGCCTGATTTGCATCTACCTGAAGTGGTTTATCAGGGAAAAGTTCTCGAATCCTTCTTACTGGTTCGACATCCCAGCCAGGCTCAATCTTCAATTTAATTCTTTTGTAGCCCGCTTCTACATATGAAGTCACTTCATCAACTAGCGCTTCAATAGATGGCGCAATTCCAACCGAGACTCCGCAGGGAACCTTTGTTTTATTTGCACCAAGGTAGGTGGCAAATGAGATACCAGAAGCTTTCAACTGAGCGTCGAGAAGAGCAGTTTCAAGGGCAGCTTTAGCCATTTGAGCACCAAGGAAAGGCTTTAGATGTGAGGCAACGTTCTCGGCTTGGATATCGCCAGCTTTGTTTAGTGCAGGTATCAAGAACTCTCGCATAGTTTCCAAACATCCTGAAATGTATTCGGGCGAATAAAGGGGAGCAGACATCGCTACGCATTCAGACCAGCCAACAATCCCATCTTCGGTGGTAACTTTTATCAATAAGACTTCACGGTCAGTTTGAGTAGTAAATGAAGTTCTAAACGGCCTGACTAGAGGCAAGTAAATTCTGCGAAGTTCGTACTCGAGTATCTTCACTATTTCCTACTCTCAACATTGGAAAGAATATAACCATGAGCATTTGAAAAACCAATAACCCTATAACCATTATCGAACGCAGTAAGAAATTCTGTTCTTACGCGCAAGCGCTCGGCCATAGCTTCATCAATACTCTTGGCTCTTAACGCAACGATATCTTCAGGTATATCAATTCTTATCGCACCCTTAGGTATCTCTAATAAATCGTCTGAAGATTGTGGGGCGCCATTCGTAACGCGCCACTTCACCATTAGACGATCAGAGGCATCACCAGCATTTACTAAATCAGTCATGGGACCATAAAAATCTGGAAAATAAGCAGAAATCTCAACTCCAAGCTTTGAGATATTAAATCTTGCATTCTTTCTAACTAGCGGATCAAAGGTCCATGAAATAAAGGGAATTTCTCTCTCCTGCGCCCAATTAAATTGATGGTATTTCATTAACGCACCAATACCCAGGTCTCGACTTTCTGGCATCACCGCCGACATATGTGAATGTAAATGTGTTCCACCATTGATTCCAATGAATCCAAAAGTTGCTCCAAGAATTTCATCCCCACTAAATGCTCCGGAAAAGTAAGAACCGTTATGAACGAAAGCTTGCATTAAATTTTCTGGTATCTCACGGCCACCGCCAGGAATAGGCCAAATCGCATCAAATAAATCTAAGCCCAGATTCTGATCAGAAATACTCACAAGCTCGCGAATAACAATTGGCTCCATGCCAAGAGTCTAACGAACCAAAGCAAGGCGCCTACCTTGGAAGAAACCAGGTTTAATGGATTCCAAAGACAATAGAGTTGTGGAAGACTAACTTTATGAGCAGCAAAATTGCCGTTGTCACCGGAGCAGGTGGTGGTATTGGTAGTGCCATAACTGCTCGACTTATCGAAGACAAGTTTCATGTAGTCGCTCTCGATATAAATAGCGAAAACCTTAAAAAACTTGAGTCCAACTTCTCAACCAATATAACTACCTTTAATGTTGATTTGACCTCTGCTGAGAAAATTTCCGAAGTATTTAAGAGCATAAAGTCAAAATTTGGTGGCGTTGATGCCCTGGTAAATAATGCAGGGGATTGTTTCATGTCTGAATTTCCCAATATTCCGGCGCAGGAATTCGATAAACAAATGGCAGTAAATTTCTCCTCTGCCTTCTATTGCTCACAGGAATCCGTTAAGTTGATGTTAAAGCGCCCAGGAATTAAAAAAATTGTAAATATCTCATCAAATGGTGCCTACAATTTCGATGTATTTGATCCACCGCACTATCGCGCAAGTAAGGCGGCAATGGATACCTTAACTAAGGATTTGGCCCGCAGATATGCCAGCGAAGGAATCTCGGTAAATTCAATCGCCCCTGCAATGACAGAGTCACCATTATTTAAAGTTCTTAGCGATGAGATATTAAGTAAGGCAATCTCTCAGATGCCGCGAGGCGCTGCCATGAAGCCAGATGAAATTGCGGTATGGGTAGGCTTTCTGATTTCAAGTGCTGGCGATGTTTCTAGCGGAAATGTAATTATTTTAAATCAGGGAAGAGATGTCCGGTAACAAGCACCAAATTAGTTATAGATTTCAGGGGCTTTTCTTAGCTCTTTCCACTGCTCTGGCCCATGACCATAAATAACATAAGCGCCGTGTTCTTTAGCTAAATCCAATATTCGAATAGCACTCGCTATTGCCTGGGCTGGATCTGTGGCATCTAGGCACCCTTCACTTATCTCAGACTCTCTAGAAATAGCATCACTGGTCAACAGAATAGAACCAGTATTAGGGAGCGTGAGGAGTATTGATAACTCACCTGGCGTATGCCCTGGCACATGCAGAATTCGAAAGTTGGCTCCAAATTCAACGTCCGAATCAATCAACAGATATTCAGCCTCTGGCCACTCTAAAGGTTTTTTACCTCTCCAATAGATCGGTCTTTCCAGCTCTCGCTCTGCTTTTCCCATAATTATCGGCACACCTGGAAATCCATCTATGTTTCCTACATGATCAATATGAGTGTGGGTAATGATTAAATAATCTATATCGTCCTTGGTCAAACCAAGTTTTGCTAATTGAGCTGCAGGTTGATTGTCGTAAGTAAGTTCCAGAAGCTCGCCAAACTCACCTAAATTATCTTCGAGTGAGGCATTTTGGAGATCTTCAGCATACTTCTCTGGAAACCCGGTATCAATAAGAATTTTTTCACCAGCACTTGTCTCAATTAAGAATCCAGGTATTCCAATAATTCTGCCATTGGCATGAACAGTAAAAAGTCCAAAATCTAGAACAGCTAATGAAATTGGGTGGCCAGATAATTTTTGAGAAGTAAGAAGCGTCATAAGGTTTATGATTTTACTCTTGTCGCTATCGTTTTATCAACCCCAATTACACTACGCTACTTGGGTGGAAAAAAATAGTAAGCCAGTAGCAGTGCCACCACTGTCGTCACTACAGTTGAGAAAAAGTGAGAAGTGGCGCGCATATCCTGCTGAAATTTTGCCGATGCCATTTGCAGTAATGGATTTTGAACTCTCTGAGCCTATTAAAAAATCCTTAATTGATTTGGTTAACAACTCTGATGCTGGATACTTAGGAAAAATACCGGAGTTGGGTCAAAGCCTGACTAATTTTGCAGCAAATCGATGGAATTGGAAGATAACTCCTGAAGATATAAAGATTTGTCCTGATGTCGGAGTAGGAGTTATCGAAGTTTGCCGGCAAATAGTAAAACCAGATGACCAAATAATGATCAATACGCCAGTTTATTACAATTTTTTCAATTGGATTAAGGAATTAAATTGCAAGCCATACGATGCTCCGTTAATTGAGAATCAATTAACTTATTCACTTGACTTCGAGAAAATAGCAGAGGGCTACGCTTCTGGAGTCAAGGTGCATATCCTCTGCAATCCACATAACCCGGTAGGAGCAGTCTTTTCTCAATTGGATTTAGCAAAGCTTGCTGATCTCGCTGATGAATTTGGCGTTGTGATTGCTTCGGATGAGATTCATGCACCTCTAACCTACAAGGAGAAAAGCTTTACGCCATTTCTCAACTCTTCCGCAGTTGCGAAAGAGGTCGGAATATCATTTTTATCGGCAACAAAATCCTGGAGTATTGCTGGCTTGAAGTGTGCCCAAATAGTGGCAGTAGGAGAAAAAACTAGGCAGATTGTTGCGGGCATACCCACCGCTGTGCACTCACGTGCCTCACTTTTTGGTGCCGTCGCATCGGCAGCAGCTTATGGAGAGAGCATCGATTGGCTAGATTCAGTAGTAGCGCAATTAGATCAATCGAGAACTTATTTGGGTGGCTTACTCTCTGAACTTCAGTTTGATATTGGATATCGAGAACCAGATGGTGGTTATTTCGGCTGGCTGGACCTACGGAGTGTCGATAAATTTAAAAATTTAAATAGTCGCGAAGATATTGCAGAGTTGTTACTGACTCATGGAAAAATTGCAGTTGCGCCTGGCCACCTTTATGGACCGAGCGGAACAGGATTTATTAGAATTAATTTTGCTACCAGTTTTGAGATTATCGAAGAGTCTGTAAAAAGAATCAAATCAACTTTAGAGATGATATAAAAATTAGGCCCTAGATTTCCTAGGGCCTAATTTTGAAGATAATCCTTTGCTATCAGCTAAAAGCTGACATTTTAGGATTTACTTAGAAGCGCACATCCTCGGCATCATCAGAGCTGATTTTTCCATCAGCTGCAACTTTGTATACGCGGAATAGTGCTCCACTTGAATCACCGGCTGCGTCGAACTTTGCAGTGGTCCAAGCACCTTGGTAGGTAAAGCTCTTTCCTGCCGCCGCTGCTTTCACAGCCTTAGTTAGTTTGTTCCATGGAATGTTCTTTCCACCTTCAGCACCAGAAACAGCGCGTAGGCTCTTTGAGATAACTGAGCTCTTGTTGCTCTTTCCATGAATTGCTGCGAGGCAGAGCAGAACTGTTGCGTCGTATCCTGAAGCATCAACGAAAGTTTCCTTTGTTGATGGCTTTGCAGCTTTACGATCAGCCTTCCACTTATCAGCTTTGATGCCAATTGACTTAGCAGCAGTACCACTAGCGCCCGCCATTATCTCAACACCAATATCCTTGATGACGTCTTCGTTATACATAGCTTCTGTGAAGAATGTCTTCTTTGGATCCCAATTGCCGGTGCGGACCAATGCAGGTCCAACCTTGGCGAAGGTGTCAGGGAAGTCAACGATTACCCAAACATCTGGTGAACCTTCGGTTAGAAGCTTTGCTTCAGAATCAAATGTTGCGTTCTCTGGGTTCCATAGAACTTTACGTCCGATGTCTCCGCCGCCTTTGACCCATTCGTTAGTTACTACGTTTGCAAGAGCAGTACCGAATGCATCGTTACGTGCGCCAATGCTCAAGGTAACTGTTTTGCCGAACTTCTTCTGCACAGCTGCAACAATAACTTTGCCTTGGAAAGCATCAGATGGGTAGGTGCGGAATAAGAGATCCTTATCCGCAAACTTTGTAATTGTTGGGCTTGAAGCTGCAGTTGCAATCATGACTACATTGTTTGGCACAGTCACAGATTGGGCAGCAGCAACTGTAGAACCAGAAGTTAGTGGACCAACAATTGCATTTACCTTGTTGCTCTTTACAAGCTTGGTTGCTGCTTCAACTGCAAGTGCAGGAGTTGCTTGGTCATCTTCTGAAGCAGTGATCTTGCAAGTTCCGGCAACCTTCGCCTTCTTCATAGCTTTTGTAATTTGTTCTGCGCCAAATTCTGCAGCAGAAGTCAAGCCAATACCATAATCAGCATTTCCACCTGTAAGTGGGTGAATAGTACCGATCTTCATATCAACACCAGCAGCTTGGGCTGGAAGTGAGCCAACAACAAGCGCCGAAGCAATTGCTGAAGCAAATATTACATATTTAGCTTTCATATCTCTCCTAGGTTTAACTTAACTTTTTAGGTTAAGGCAAGTGGCTACATATCGCGACAAATGTAACTTCAATTATGGAAAAATAATAGGGTTCCACTAGGGTATTTTTGAGAAGGTGATAGGAATTCGAGAATATCTACGGGGAGAAGTTATAACTTTTTGGTAACAATTACTTCTTACCGAGATAAATCCCTACGATTTCTGGGTCATCCACGAGGGCAGATCCCACACCTTCGTGACGGTTACGCCCCATATCGAGAACATATCCGTAATCAGAAATTGCTAGTGCGCGACGTGCATTCTGTTCTACCATCAAAATTGTTACACCAGAACGGTTAATCCGAACCAGGTCGTCAAATAATTGATCAACTAGCGCAGGTGCTAAGCCAGCAGAAGGTTCATCAAGCAACAAAATGCTAGGTGAAGACATAAGCGCTCTGGCCATTGCCAACATTTGTCGCTGACCTCCAGACAAAGTTCCGGCACGGTCCTTATATCGCTTCTTCAAATCAGGATAACTTCCGTAGATCTCTTCGCGAATTTCTTCTAAAGACCTATTTGTGAAATTCACATATCCAACTTCAAGATTCTCATCAATACTTAAAGCTGGGAAAGTGTTATCAATCTGCGGCACATAGCCCACGCCAATTTTAGATAAGTTGTGAGGCTTTGTTGCAAGCACATCAATAGCAACACCATCCTTATTCAGTGTTACTGATCCGGATGTGACTTTTGCGATTCCGTAAACGGCCTTCAATATGGTGGATTTTCCTGCGCCATTTGGCCCTACGATCGTGACGATGTTTTTCTCAGGAACATTTATGGTTACGCCATTCAAAATCTGAATATCTCCATATCCACCTTGCAGGTTTGAAACCGTAAATAATGAATCACTTGAATTGCTATTAGCCATCTAAGCATCCTTTCGGCGAGAGCCTAGATAGGCATCAATAACTAGATCGTTTTCGTAGATTGAATTTGGCAAGCCATCTGCAATTATCTTTCCATCAGCCATCACAATAACCCGATCTGAAATATTCATTACAGTTTCTAGGTCATGTTCAATCAACAAGAAGGTGATTGACTGCTCTTTTCTAAGTGCAGCCAACACGGTTAAAAGTTTCTCGACCAAGGTTGGATTTACCCCGGCAAATGGTTCGTCTAGAAGCAACATCTTTGGGTCTGCCATCAAAGCTCTAGATAAATCAAGAAGTTTGCGTTGGCCACCTGAAAGAATTCCAGCATATTCATCGGCAAACTTTGTCAGGCCAACTTGGTCAAGTCGGCGCATCGCCTCTTCTCGAGCTTTAGCTTCAAAAGATTTACGTGCTCTTGGGTTTAGAAAGCCCATTAGGTTATCTCCAGGATTACCTTGGACTGCCATCATTAAATTCTCGGCAACAGTAAGCCTTCTAATTATCTTTGCCCCTTGGAAGGTGCGCACTAGCCCCTTCTGCGCAATCTTGTGAGCATGGATTGATTGAATAGCTTCGCCCCTAAAGATGATCTCTCCTGAATCAACTTTGTTCATTCCACTTAACAGATTAAAGAGCGAGGTTTTACCCGCGCCATTAGGTCCGATAACAGAGGTAAAAGAATTTTCACTTATAGTAAAGCTAACGTTCTGAACTGGCTTAACTCCACCAAAACTTACCGAAATATTCCTTACATCCAATACTGCTGAATCAAGCATGTTTGTATTTTCCATGCTTACTCCAAAATCATTTCTTGGCGCTTACCAAATAAGCCTTGAGGTCTTTTGACCATAAGCAAGACGATAACTAGGCCAATTAAGAAGACGCGAAGATATGCTCTTTCTGGTGATGAGAGGAGTGAGAGCGGCCAAAATTCCAAGAATCTTGTCGCGCCATACAGGAAGCCGAAGAAGATAGCTGCAATAAACAACCCTTTAACTCGACTGGCACCGGCGAGAATCAGAATCATCCAGCCGTAGAAAGTCACAATTCGAAGGAAATCTTCTGGGGCCAATAGTGCAAATTGCAGTGCCCAAAAGACTCCTGCAATTCCGCCAAAGACAGAGCCAATAATTAAGGTTTGAAGTCTAAAACGAAAGACATTCTTTCCAAGCGAACGAGGGACATCATCATCTTCACGAGTGGCCCGGAGAACTCTTGCCCACGATGTTTTCTGTAACCTTGAAGAGATCCAAATGAATAAGAAGAAAAATGGCCACACAACCAGAACCATTGATAAATCTCGAGAGGCCTCATCGCCAATAATTGGATACAAGCGATCTGAAATCCAATTTAAAATCACATCTGGTTGGTCGGTATAACCACCAAATCCGTCAGGGTTAGGAATTGCAAGCGTGCCCTGAGTACCGCCCGTGATGTCATCGCTATTTAGAATCCAGTATCGAACGATTTCAGCGAAGGCGATACTGGCAATTGCAAAGTAATCCCCACTTAACCGTAGCGTTGTTAGACCTAAGAGCGCGCCCAAAAATGCGGCAAGCACAACTCCTAATAGTGCGGCCCACCAGAAACTCCATTGATATTTAATGACAAGCACTGCGATTGTGTAACCCGAGACTGCCATCATTCCTACATGGCCAAAATTCATGATTCCACCAACGCCATATTGAATTTGAAGCCCTAATGAGAAAACTCCGTAAATACCAGCTAAGGCTAAAACGAAGATCCAAAATCCTGGCTGTATAAATGCTTCCATCGCTTAGACCTTTCTCGCTCGGTAGCCAAATAATCCTTCAGGCTTGAAGAGAAGGACTAAAACCAGAGTCGCAAATGCCACAACTGGCTTATAATTACTTGGCACTCCGCCAAAGAAGATACTCATTTGGGACAGCTCCATAATTAATCCCAGAAGCAATCCACCTGCTAGCGCTCCATAAGCATCACCAATAGTTCCAAGCACTACTGCGGCAAAGAAAGATAAAAGCAAAGTTTCGCCCATCGCATTATTGAATTGACCTTGAACAAGTCCTTGGAAAACACCAGCGAGTGAGCCCAATGCTCCAGAAATTAGCCAAGTCGCCAGAACTACGCGATCCACATTGATTCCTGAAACTGAAGCAAGTCCAGGATTATTGGCATACGCACGCATATCCTTACCAATTCGTGCTTTAGCGATGAAGAGAGCGATAGTTAAAATTGATGCTGAAGCGAAGATTAAAACCAGTAATTGGGTTTGCGGAATTCGGGCTCCCAAGAAATCATAAGTTTTTAGAATATCAATATTGAACTTACGTGTTTCTGTGCCAAATACAAATTGAATAATTGGTCGCAACATTAGCGCCACGCCAGTCGCGACTAAGAATAGAGCCAGAGTTCCTGCCTTATTTCGTCGCAAATTTCGCCATAGAACTAACTCTAAGAACCAACTTATTCCCATACCTGCTAGCATTGAAACAATTATTGAAAGGAAAAAATTTAGTTCTAAAGTAACGCTTAAAAAATAAGTTATGAATGCGCCAAGTGTTAAGAAGTCACCAGCTGCGAAATTTACCAACCTGAGCACGCTGTAAAGAAGCGAAATTCCAACAGCAGCTATTGCAAAGATGCAACCAACAACGAGGCCATTGAAAAAATATTGAATGAAATCTGACATAACTTAAATTTCACTCCTCGCTAGCTAGGTGCGCAAATCTAGTTGCGACAAGGTTGGAAGGCTACCTTTTAACCACAATTCTTTCAATGATTTTTCCTGAATAATCTGTCAAAAAAGTGCTACTCAGGCTAATAGCAGGATTACTTGGCGGGGTTACCTTTGCGCGCCGCACGAGATAAGAAGAGCGCAAAGACAAGTGCCAGAACAATTCCAGTATTAACACCCATTTCAATTAAAGCGCGATTGAAGTATTCGGTTGTCTTCTCTTTCTCCATAGTAAGTGATGCTCCGACAGTAAGAATGTGTCGAACGGCTGCAATTACGCCGATGATCAAAAAGCTATCTAATTGGAAGATTCCATCAGTGAAACGAACAATTACAGTTCGCATAATTTCTAGAATAATTACAACAAAGAGAATGTCATTTATTGCCTGAATCATTCCTAGTGGGAAGAATGGGCGAGTCTCAATCAAGCGCTGCAAACTGTAGCCAGCAGCCAGGATTGAAATAATAAAAAGAAGTATTCCGAGAAAGCCGTGCAAAATATCTTCGAGCTTATCTATGAAAGAAACTGGAATTAACGACTCATCATTCGTGAGCAAACCTTTGACCGATTTATACTTCACGGCGCCCCCTGTTCGTTTTCCAATTACTTAAGGGTAAGCGCGGGTATGAGCCCGCGCAAGGTAAATCGCTAGCTAATTTCTCCGGTCTTGCGGCGACGAACGTTATCTCCCCATACTGCAAGGACAATTACAATGCCGGTAATTACATATTGCCACTCCTGCTGAAGTTCGAGTATTCGAAGCCCGTTTACAAGGACAGACATAATCAATGCGCCAATAATGGTCCCGCTGATTGTTCCTTTACCGCCAAGAAGAGATGTTCCTCCGATGATTACTGCGGCGATAGCTTCAAGTTCGTATCCAAGACCTAGATCTGGACGGGCAGAACCAAGACGTGAAGTTAGAACTACTGCTGCCATTCCAACATAAAGGCCACCGAGACCGTAAATTGCGATGGTCCAACTCTTAACTTTGACGCCAGAAAGTTGAGTTGCTGCTTGGTTTGAACCAATAGCAAATGTGTATCGGCCGATAACAGTCTTATTTAGAAGTATTGAACCAATGATTGCGCCCACAAAGAGAATCAGTGCGCCATTGGGGAAATTAGGAATAATATTTCCCGTTGCAATTGCATCCCAGCCTTTGACATCTGCTGTGAACATAACTGGCTTTAGGTCAGAAATAATTAGCGCTAATCCTTGTGCCGCCTTCATCGTGGCGAGAGTTGCAATAAATGGCGGCAATTTTAAAACTGTAATCAAGAGACCATTGATTACACCGCAGATGCCTCCGACAAGGATTCCAACCAGGATTCCAGCCCAGACATTTAGTCCTAAGCCTTGAACAAGCTTGCCCACAATTACTGCGACTAGAGCCGTGGTTGTTCCAATCGAAAGATCGATACCACCGGTGATAATCACAAAGGTTGTTCCGATTGCCATGAGGCCAATGACAACAGTGGACATTAAAATTCCGTCAGAGACGTTCTCCCATGAAGCAAAGACTGGACGCATTATTGTGAAGAAGATGAAAATTGTGACGAGGGTTGCAAGTGCAAGAACTCGACCAATCTCACGTTTAGCGTAGGCAGCAACCTTGTTCTCGCCTTTGGCCACTTTCACTGTATCGCTCATTGCTCTCTCTTTTCCTAGTCTCGTTGAAATTTTAATTTAGTCGCGGAATTTCGTTGCGTATTGCATGATTTTATTCTGGTCGGCATCTTTATTGTCGATGATGCCAGTTAGCTTGCCTTCACACATAACGGCAATCCGATCTGACATTCGAAGGATTTCGGGAAGTTCTGAGGAAATCATGATGATTGATTTACCTTCTGAGGCGAGCTTTGTTAACAATTTATAAATTTCATCCTTAGCGCCAACATCGATGCCACGAGTCGGTTCATCAAATATTAAAATATCGCAATCACGTGTTAGCCATTTAGAAATAACGACTTTCTGCTGGTTTCCGCCTGAAAGATTCTTTAAATATTGATTCTCAGAGGGAGTCCTAATTGAAAGTTGTTTAATTGCTTCTCTTGTTATCGCACCGGCCGGTTTAGTTTTTAGGAAGCCAAACTTGTTCGAGAAAGCTGGGATTGACGAGAGAATCACATTGAAGGTTATATTTTGACCTAATAGAAGTCCATACTTCTTTCGATCTTCAGATAAATATCCGATTCCAGATTTAACGGCATCTGAAGGGCTCTTGATTTTGATTTCTTTACCGCGCAGGTAAATCTTTCCTGCAGTCTTTGGATCTGCTCCGATAAGTGCGCGAGCAAGTTCGGTGCGGCCAGCACCCATCAAGCCGGCAAATCCCAGGATTTCGCCCTCCCGAAGTTCAAAGGAGATATCACTTAAAAGTCTTGAATCTGAAATCCCATCTACCTTTAAAACAACTTCACTACTTAGGGCGCGGGCTTCTGGACGCTGATCTTGTTCAACCTTACGGCCAACCATGAGTGTAATGACTTCTGGAATTGAGGTCTCAGACGTATTCAGAGTTTTAACATACTCACCATCACGGATGACTGTGATGCGATCAGTAATCTGGCTTAGCTCTTCTAAGCGGTGTGAGATATAAACAACGCCTTTTCCAGAAGCTTTGAGTGATCGAATAATCTTAAATAGGGCTTCAGTTTCAGCGGGTGTAAGCGAAGATGTTGGCTCATCCATAATTATTACTTCGCCACGATAAGAAACGGCTTTCGCAATTTCGACCATCTGTTGCTTGGCGATTGTAAGTTCGCCAACTTTCCGCTTCGGGTCTAGGGTCAGACCCAACTCTTCCAGCAAAATTTTTGCAGCCTTATTTAACTTTCGATTGTCTAAAAAGATTCGACCTCTTCGGCGAACTTCACGACCAATGAAGATGTTCTCTGCAACTGTTAAATCTGGCATCAGGTTAAGTTCCTGATGGATGATGCTAATTCCTAATTTTTGAGCCTCTAGTGGGCTGGAAACATTTACGCTCTTACCGAGATAAACAATTTCTCCGGTGTCCTTTTTATATATTCCGGAGAGAATCTTCATTAACGTCGACTTGCCTGCACCATTTTCACCAACAATCGCGTGGACTTCACCTTTGTTCAAATCAAAGTGCACATTTTTAAGTGCTTTTACTCCAGGGAACTCTTTACTTACACCCGTTAAGGATAAGAGTTGAGTTGTTGCCATTTTTCCCCCGTTACGAGATAAATCCGCGTCTTAGAACTTTCAGAATCCTAAAGCATTATGGCCGGGATTGCTCCCGGCCATAATTTATAACTTATTACTAGCTTATTCGAATAAATTCGAATTACTGGTAAAGGTTTCCCTTGATTTCTGGGTTGTCGATGTTTGTAGCATCGTAGTAGTAGAAGCCTGTGTCAATGAGTGGCTTTGGAGTCTTGCCCTTGCGCACGTAATTAACTAGCGCCTTAACAGTCTTCGCTCCAATACCCAATGGGCTCTGTGTGATTGCACCTTGTTGTAGGCCGCTCTTGATGTTATCAATCTGAGCCTTACCTGAGTCGTATCCAATTAGCTTAACTGCGCCATTAGCGATATCAGCTGCCTTGAATGCTTGACCAGCACCAATTGCTACACCCTCGTTTGTTCCGAAGATACCCTTTAGATCTTTGTTAGCAACTAGAGCTGCAGCAACAACATCTTGTGCCTTAGCTTGGTCGCCACCTTCTGCATATTGAACAGGAAGAAGCGTGATATTTGGATACTTAGCCTTGATGCGGTTTACGAAACCATCGCGACGATCAGTACCTGTTTGGTTTGTTTGTGTGTGACCAACAACCAAAACTTTTCCACCGTCTGGTAGAAGTTCAGCCATCTTGTCAGCTGCTAGTGATGCTGATGCCTTGCTGTTTGTGTAAGCCACGCCAAGTGCGCACTTTGACTTAGGTCCAAGCTTGCCCTTGCAGGCTGCAGCTGTGTCGAACATGTAAACAGGAATGCCCTTTGCCTTTGCCTTTGCAAGGCGTGAAACAGATTCTGTTGTTCCTAGAGCTGCATAACCGATTGCATCTGGCTTAGTAGCAATTGCGCCATCAAGCATTGAAAGTTGCACATCGATCATTGTTTCAGTTGCAGGACCTTGGAAGCGAACAGTTACTTTGCCCATCTTCTTAGCTTGGTCTTCTGCACCCTTCTTAACTGCCTGCCAGAATTCTGCAGTTTCTCCCTTTGAGATTAATTCAATCTTTATTGCCTTCTTATGATTCGCAGCGTTAACTGCAGGACCTGTTCCGACAACTAGCGCCATTGCTGATGCAACAGCAACGACAGTTAGAACTTTCTTCATATGTTTCCTTTCGAAAGCAGCGGAATCGCTGTTACACAACTCTATTAAGGATGGGGTGCCCGCGTCCATGTGGGATTTCCGAATCTCAGGCTTAGGTGGCCTTTGTTATCAAATCGTTACCAATATATTTGCGTTATTAAGCAAGGCCGTAGGCAGTAGCCGCAGTTTTATGCCAGAAGAATTCAGCCTCACTTGGACTAAGTCCAGAAGTCAGGGCTTTGGCCAATTCAACAATTTGAAAGTACGTTCCGCCTAAATTTGCAACTGGCCAATCCGAACCAAACATTAATCTTTGTGGTGTAAAGATTTCAATTACATGATCGACGTATGGTTTGAAATCAATTACATCCCAAGTTTTCCAATTTGCTTCTGTGACTAATCCTGAAACTTTGCAGAGAACATTTGGAAGAGCAGCAAGTTCACTCATCAAAGTTCTCCAAGGTTCCAATTCTCTCTTTGCAATGTATGGTTTCGAAATATGATCCATGACAAATTGCACATCTGGACAGGCCCGAACTAATTTAATTGCCGCGGCTAATTCCGGTGTCTTAGTTAGCAGATCAAAAGTGATTCCAAGTTCTCCAAGCTTCTTTACATTTGCAATCGTCTCGGGCTTGGCCAAGTAATTTGGGTCCGGATGGTCTTGGGCAATATCTCGGATACCTTTTAAATACTCGGCGCCCGGTAAATCTAGGTATTGGTGCAGGTGTGCGATGGCATCTTGAGCGTCAATTTGCAGCCAACCTACAACTGCTCCGACAAGTTGTTCGGATTGCGCAATTTCTAAAAGTTCAGGTGTCTCGGAATAGTCGGTAACTGTTTGAACTAAGACAGTTCTGTCAATACGTGAAGATGCAATGGCATCCTTTAAATCCGAAACTACAAAGTTCTTGCGGATTGGTTTCATTTCTTCGCCGGTAATCCACTCTTGGTCTCGGATTGAAAGATCCCAAAGGTGGTGGTGCGAATCGATGCGCATTTCTTATCTAACTATCCAACGGCGACAATATTGTTAAGCGGTTTTCCTACTGACAATAACTTAAGTTGGGATTCAACTAATTTGCGGCCGCGAGGTTCAAATGCGGTCGAGTTTCCACCAACATGTGGAACGAGCAGTAAATTCTTAGCTTTCCAAAGTGGATGGCCTGCAGGAAGTGGTTCTGGATCAGTAACGTCCAGCGCGGCAT
>DDMR01000077.1:2487-5465 GCA_002340925.1 Actinobacteria bacterium UBA2541 | reverse complement strand
TCGCGACCATCATCAGAAATTTTTCCTGGGCCCCAAGGTGGCATCCAAACCCAATTGATTTTTACATCAGAAGTTATATCAGCCAATACCTGGTGAGTCTGATCCTCAATCACGTCTTGTAATGGGCAAGCCGCTGAAGTTAGCGTCATATCGAGAATCGCAACGTTATTTTCATCAAGACGCATGTCATAAACCAGACCAAGATCAATTACATTGATACCCAATTCTGGATCTATTACATCTTTCATGGCCTCTGTTATGTCATCCAAAGTCGTATTAGCGCTGCTCATATTTCTCCTTAGTTTTTCGAACTCTGAATTGCTGCATCTTTAAAAGCCATCCACCCTAATAGAGCACATTTTATACGAGCCGGGAACTTAGAGACACCAGCCAACGCTACGCCATCTTCAAGAATATCTTCATTACCAGCCATAGTTCCCTTGCTGCTCATCAGGTCAGAGAAAGATTCCACTATCTTGAGGGCTTCTTTCAAATTTTTACCCGTCATTAAATCGCTGGCTATCGAGGTGCTTGCCTGCGAAATAGAGCAGCCAACGCCATCCCAAGAAACGTTGGTGACAATTCCATCAGCTATGTTCACATTCAACGTTATTTCATCGCCACAACTTGGATTGATGTGATGGACCTGCGCCGTGAATGTCGGGCTCAAACTCTTATTCAAAGGGTGCTTGTAGTGATCGAGAATCACCTCCTGATATAACGAATCGAGTTCCATGTTAAACCTTAAAGTATTTCTGAGCTTCGAGAATTGAATCAATCAAAGCGTCAACGTCGGCTTCGTCGTTGTAGACATAAAACGAAGCTCTGGTCGTTCCGATAAGTCCCAGCTTGCGCATAAGTGGCCACGCGCAATGGTGACCGGTTCGTACCGCAACACCATATTGATCTAAAACTTGACCAACATCATGTGGATGAATTCCTTCTATTGTGAAAGATATAACTGAACCGCGATCTATATTGTTCTTTGGCCCAATTACTTCGACCTTATCCAATTGCAGAAATTTCTTAAGCGCATAGGCAGTTAGATCCTGCTCGTGCTTTGCAACATTGTCCATGCCTAATTCGTTTAAGTAATCTATAGCTGCAGCAAAACCAACCGCCTGCGCCATATTTGGAACTCCGGCTTCAAATCGCTTAGGTGAAGGCGCCCATTTAGCTTCCGTCATTGTTGCCGATTCAATCATCGAACCACCTGTTAAAAATGGTTCCATTGAATTCAAGAACTCACTTCTCCCCCACAAAATTCCAATTCCCGTCGGGCCTAGAGCTTTGTGTGCAGAGAAAGCAAGAAAATCGATGTCAAGCGCCTTAACATCGATTGCAAAGTGAGGCGCTGATTGACAAGCATCCAGGACCACAACGGCACCTACTGAGTGCGCCCGTGCAACAATGTCCTTCAAGGGAATTATCGTGCCGAGCACATTTGATTGATGAGTGATTGCAACAATTTTCGTGGATGGATTAATCAATTCTTCTAGGCTGTTCAGATCTAATCGACCTTCAGAATCGACAGAGAGCCAGACTAATTCGGCTCCAGTACGCTTAGCCAATTGCTGCCAAGGAATTAGATTCGCGTGATGTTCTATTTCTGAAACCACGATTCGGTCACCTGGTTTCAATGCAAAACGAGAGCCACTTGCGCTGTTCCCAAAGGAATATGCAAGTGCATTAATACTTTCAGTGGCACTCTTGGTGAAAATTATTTCATCCAATTCGGCGTTGAGAAAATTAGCCAGCACCTGCCTTGCACCTTCGTAAGCAATGCTCGCTTCTTCGGCCAATAAATGCGCACCTCTATGAACAGCAGCGTTGTTCTGTTCGTAGAAGTTTCGTTCGGCATCTAAAACTTGGCGGGGCTTCTGACTTGTTGCGCCGTTATCGAGATATACCAGACGATTCCCACCACGCATGACTTTTGAAAAGATTGGGAAATCTCTCCGAATCTCTACAGGGGAAAACATAGGTTTCATCAATTATGCAGTTGTGTACTCTGCGTAACCCTTCTCTTCGAGCTTGTCAGCTAGTTCTGGGCCACCTGCTTCAACAATTTTTCCGGCAGAAAAAACGTGCACAAAATCTGGCTTGATGTATCTCAAAATTCTTGTGTAGTGAGTGATTAGCATAATTCCCAAATCACTGTTTGCCTTTACACGATTTACGCCTTCAGAAACGATTCGAAGTGCATCGACGTCAAGCCCCGAATCGGTTTCATCCAAGATCGCAAACTTTGGCTTCAAAAGTTCTAGCTGCAGAATTTCGTGACGCTTCTTCTCGCCGCCAGAGAATCCTTCATTCACATTTCGTTCCGCAAAATTTGGATCCATGTTAAGAGACTTCATTGCCTCTTTCACTTCCCCAACCCAGGTGCGGACCTTTGGTGCTTCGCCGCGAATCGCGGTTGCTGCGGTGCGCAAGAAATTTGTTACAGAGACGCCAGGAACTTCAACTGGATATTGCATCGCAAGGAATAGACCTGCTTTAGCTCGTTCATCTACCGACATGGCTAGAACATCGACGCCATCGAGAGTGACTGATCCACCTGTGATTGTGTATTTTGGGTGTCCTGCAATTGAATAAGCAAGAGTTGATTTGCCTGAACCATTCGGTCCCATGATTGCGTGGGTTTCACCAGACTTGATTGTTAAATCAACGCCCTTAAGAATCTCTGTAAAGCCGGCCTCGGTTGCTACCGATACTTGTAGCCCCTTGATATCTAATGTGCTCATTTTTTCTCCCCTTAAACTTCTGCAGATTTTCTGCTGGAAATAGTTAATTCATCGCCATTGCGTTTTACTTCGAAAGTTTCAACTGGAATTGATGCTGGTGGGGTTGCTACTTCCCCAGTTCTGAGATCGAATTCGGCTCCGTGCAACCAACACTCTATTTTGAAATTACTAACCTCGCCTTCAGATAGCGAAGCTTCCGAGTGCGAACATGTGTCAGCAATCGCAAAGACC
>DDMR01000077.1:1424-2455 GCA_002340925.1 Actinobacteria bacterium UBA2541 | reverse complement strand
AGGCGGTTTTCAATCTCTTCATCTTTGATTTTGCCGACAATTTCAGCAAAGAAACCACGAATAACAAGTCGTCTAGCAATCTCAGCTGGAATTCCGCGAGAAGAGAGATAGAAGAGTTGTTCGTCATCAAAGCGACCAGTTGTACTTGCGTGACCAGCGCCTACGATCTCGCCAGTTTCAATCTCTAGATTCGGAACTGAATCCGCACGAGCGCCATCTGAAAGAAGAAGGTTACGATTTAATTCGTAAGTATCGGTTCCTTCTGCATTCGAACGAATATAAACATCACCGATCCAAACTGTATGTGCCTTGTCGCCAGCAAGAGCGCCCTTGTAATTTACCCGGCTCTTGGCATTAGGAACATTGTGATCGACATGAAGACGATGTTCTAAGTGTTGACCGTCGGTCGCAAAATACAAACCTTGTAGATCAGCGCTTGAACCAGGGCCTCTGTATTCAACGGTTGGCAATAACCTCACTAGAGATCCACCAACTGTTACAACTATCGAATTGAAAGTTGCATCCTTAGCGATAATTGCATGTTGGCGCCCAAGGTGAATAGCTTTACTGCTCCACTCTTGAAGTGAGACAAAGGTGAGCGTTGACCCTTGAGATAGATCAAATTCAATTTCATCTGACAGAATCGCATCGCCAGAATTACTGAGAATTATCGTTGCATGCGAGTTAGCGCCGCAGGTGATTAAGGTTCGAGACGCCTGAGGCTTACCAGTTAGATTTGCACGTTCCAGAAGCAGAGGTTGTTCTAACTGGCTATTAGCAGCTATTTCAATGTGCGAAATCTCTTCAACAATTTCACGAGCTCGGATAGTAGCTAAATCATCACTTGTTGAAATCGCAGGTTGATCGCCTGCGCTTTTAAAAGTTAGTTTCACACCATTTTGCGAGTTGACTATCTTGATGCTGTTGACGCTACTAACTGCGACAGCCGAATCAAGCAAGCCACCAACTCTGGCAAGAGGAGTGAAGCGCCAAGCTTCTTCCCTACCGGTTGGTGCTAAATAATTTGTGGT
>DDMR01000077.1:0-1319 GCA_002340925.1 Actinobacteria bacterium UBA2541 | reverse complement strand
ATTGGCTCGATGAAGCCACGAACAATCATGGCCATAGCTTCATCTTCGCCTAGACCACGCGACATTAAATAGAAGAGTTGATCATCGCTAATCTTCGAAACCGTAGCTTCGTGACCCATCGAAACATCATCTTCTCGAACATCGACATAAGGGTAGGTGTCTGATCTAGATATTGAATCGACAAGTAGCGCATCGCACTTAACTGTTGATTTAGAGTGATGAGCACCCTCGTTGATTTGAACAAGTCCGCGATAGGAAGTTCGGCCGCCTCCGCGCGCTACTGACTTAGAAATAATTGTTGATGATGTGTGTGGGGCTGCGTGAACCATCTTTGCGCCAGCATCTTGATGTTGACCTTCGCCTGCGAAAGCGATTGAGAGAGTCTCACCCTTTGAATGGGGGCCCATCAACATAACAGCTGGATACTTCATGGTTACCTTGGAACCGATATTTCCATCAATCCATTCCATGGTTGCACCTTCAGCACATGTGGCACGTTTTGTTACTAGGTTGTAAACGTTGTTCGACCAGTTCTGAATAGTCGTATAACGAACACGGGCACCCTTTTTGATAATGATTTCTACTACTGCACTGTGTAGAGAATCTGAAGAGTAAATAGGCGCTGTGCAACCTTCAACATAATGCACATATGAATCTTCATCCGCAATAATCAAGGTGCGTTCGAACTGGCCCATATTTTCGGTATTGATGCGGAAATATGCCTGCAACGGAATATCAACCTTTACGCCCTTTGGAATATAGATAAATGAACCGCCAGACCATACAGAAGTATTCAGCGCTGCGAACTTGTTATCGCCAACCGGGATAACCGTTCCGAAATACTCCTTGAACAATTCTTCATGTTCACGAAGTCCAGTATCGGTGTCAACAAAGATAACTCCCTGAGCTTCTAAATCTTCACGGATCGAGTGATAAACAACTTCTGATTCATATTGAGCCGCAACACCTGAAACTAAACGTTGCTTCTCTGCCTCAGGAATTCCTAGACGATCGTAAGTATTTTTAATGTCATCAGGTAGGTCTTCCCATGATGTTGCCTGCTTCTCGGTTGAACGCACGAAATACTTGATTGTGTCGAAGAAAATTCCAGTTAAGTCAGATCCCCAAGTAGGCATTGGCTTCTTCTCGAAAAGGCTTAAACCTTTTAGTCGTAAATCCAACATCCATTGCGGTTCGCTCTTCTTTGATGAAATATCGCGTACAACTTCTTCGTTTAATCCGCGGCGTGAATTCGCGCTCACATCATTCTTATCAGACCATCCGTATTCATAATTCCCGATTCCCTCTAGTCCAGGGTT
>DDMR01000023.1:10573-10920 GCA_002340925.1 Actinobacteria bacterium UBA2541 | reverse complement strand
TTTACGCAATCAATGGAGGCTGGCGCCGCATTTGGTGGTTTACTTTTCGCACCAGCTCTATTAGCGCTTCTGGTTCGTGGCGTATACCCAAGTTATGTTCTTAACTTCAACAAATCAATGTTGGAATTAAATGCTCGCATTTCGGCATACGCACTTCTTCTGACAGATGAATATCCTTCAATTGAAGCTAATCCAAATATTAGAGTTGATCTTCCAGATATCGAAGGCGGCGCAAAGTTATCTCGCGTGCTTCCGCTCGTTAAATGGATCTTCGCAATTCCACTACTTATCGTCGGCATCATTTATGCAGTAATTGGACTAGTCCTAACCTTTTTCGCCTGGATCAT
>DDMR01000023.1:8533-10378 GCA_002340925.1 Actinobacteria bacterium UBA2541 | reverse complement strand
GGGGATCACGCTCAACTCACCCCAAAATACCCCTGCAAATTGCGTGTAATTCCCTGCTTACTCCTGCGTAGCGACTTACTCTTTTTGTCGAACCTTCCCCTTTCAAAAATGGCTATAGAAACCTCTATGGCTAAGTCATAAGGAATATTCATCATTAGCAATATTCATCATAAGGAATATTCAGATGCATGGGAAGGAAAGTGAATGTCACTTTTATCTTGGAAGCTTCATGGCAATGGCAAAACAGTTAAAGATGGCGATGTTGTAAAGCCTGGCGAACGTCTGGCTTGGCCATTAACAATTGGTATTGGTGTTCAACACATCGCAGCAATGTTTGGTGCAACATTCTTAGTGCCGATTATTACTGGATTTCCACCAAGCACTACCTTGTTTTTCTCTGGTGTTGGAACGTTAATCTTTTTAGCCTTAACTAAGAATAAAGTTCCCAGCTATCTCGGTTCTTCTTTTGCATTCCTTGCTCCAATCGCCGCAGCAATGTCCAACGGCGGAATGGCAGTAGCGCTTGGAGGCGTATTCGCGACCGGTGTGATGCTTGCCGTAGTTGGCCTAATTGTTAACGCTGTTGGAATTGGTTGGATCAACTGGCTCTTGCCACCATTGGTAACGGGTTCGATTGTAATGATTATTGGTTTCAACCTTGCTGGCGCTGCAAACAATAACTTCAAAGAAGCACCTGTAACTGCAATCATAACTCTCGCCGCCATTGCACTGATTGGTGCAGTTGCGAAAGGTTTCCTTGGTCGCATAAGTATCTTTGCTGGAATCGTTGTTGGTTATGCATATGCAGCATTTATTGGCGATATCAACTTCGATGGAGTGCGGGCTGCAAAGTGGATTGCAATGCCAACATTCACAACCCCAACATTCGAAACCAATGCAATCTTGTTGTTCGTTCCTGTTGTTTTAGTTCTGATTGCTGAAAACGTCGGACACGTTAAAGCAGTTGCAACAATGACTGGAAAAGATCTTGATAAGCAGATGGGTAATGCGCTATTTGCTGATGGTGTTGCGACAACACTTGCGGGTGCTGGCGGCGGTTCTGGAACTACTACTTATGCCGAAAACATTGGTGTAATGGCTGCTACTCGCATCTATTCAACTGCTGCTTATTGGGTAGCTGGCGTTGGAGCAATTCTGCTCTCGCTCTCACCAAAATTTGGCGCAGTTCTTAGCGCTACACCAGCCGGAGTTCTCGGTGGCGTCGGTGTTGCGCTCTACGGAATGATCGGAATTCTCGGTGCCAAGATTTGGATCGAGAACAAAGTTGATTTCGGTAACTCAACCAACCTATTCATTGCTGCAACTACCTTGATTATCGGTATTGCTGACATGACATGGACCCGCGGAGATTACGCCTTCGGTGGAATCATCAACGGAACTTTGGTTGCAGTAATTGGCTACCAGATTCTTCGTTCACTGAATAAAGCAGCTGGAAAGGCTCAATAGCCCTAAGTAATTAAGAAAATCGGGCTTTGGCCGCGAGAGACAAGCTATAGAACGCTATGTCTTCGCTTACCCAAAGCCCGATTTTCTCTTTGCGCACCTCTTAAAGTTCGCTCTGTTGCGATTAGACTTCATTAAACTTTAAATAGCCATAATAAAACTTGAATAACGACGGGGGAGCCAAATGTCAGTAACGCCATTTCGTTGGGGAATTCTCGGAGCCGGTGGGATCGCTGAACAATTTACTCGCGATGTTCTGCGCCTTGAAGACCATCGAGTAGTTGCAGTTGGATCTAGAACCCAAGTTAAAGCCGATGCCTTCGCAGATAAGTTTGCAATTGGCCATCGCCATGACTCTTATCAAAAATTAGTTAACGACCC
>DDMR01000023.1:6944-8293 GCA_002340925.1 Actinobacteria bacterium UBA2541 | reverse complement strand
CTATGACGAGACAAAAACCATGATTGATACTGCACGATCAAAGAACCTGCTTCTTATGGAAGCGATGTGGGCTAGATATTTGCCACATATGATTCAAATTCGTGAAATTATCAAATCAGGAATCCTTGGTGAAATTATTTCAGTCCGCGCAGATCACGGACAATGGTTTGCGAAGGATCCAAATTTCCGCCTCTTCAATCCAGAATTGGGCGGCGGCGCGCTCTTTGATCTAGGAATTTATCCGGTTTCATTTGCATCAATGGTTCTTGGAACACCATCTCGCATCACAGCACGGAGCACAAAAGCTTTCACTGGAGTTGATGGGCAGACTTCAATAATTTTGGAATATCCAAGTGGGGCACAAGCAATTTTGAATACTACGAATTTGGCGGCAACACCTAACCGGGCTTTAATCATTGGAAGTGATGCCAGAATCGAAATTGACCGCACTTTCTACAACCCAACAACTTGGCGGGTAATCAATTACAAAGATGAAGTCATTGCAGGTTCTGATAAGAAATATGTTGGCCATGGTTTGCGCGAAGAGGCAATCGAATTTGCCCGCTGCTTTCGAGCCGGCGAGAAGGAATCTCCAATGCTGCCACTTGATGAAACACTTTCAATCATGGGAACAATTACTGAAATTGCTGATCAAATCGGCCTTAAATTCGAAAAATTCGCACAATAAAGCGAAGAAACCGGCAGACAATTTAAATAATGGCTAACAACAATATGGCTAATAACAATAGAAGCGCAATTCTCTTAGTCGGTGGTCGTGGCACCAGATTGGCGCCATTAACAAATAACACCCCGAAGCCAATGTTGCAGGTTGCCGGTGTTCCATTTACCGAGCATCAAATTTTTAAGGCTCGAGCGGCTGGAATAACTGAAATCGTTCTGGCTACATCTTTTAAAGCTGAACTTTTTGAACCATATTTTGGAGATGGTAAAAACTTCGGAATTTCAATTAAGTATGCCGTTGAAGAGGTTGCACTGGGCACTGGTGGTGCAATTAGCAATGCTTCAGCAATGCTTGAAGGTAGTGGGCCAGTAGCTATTTTTAATGGCGATGTATTGAGTAAACATGATTTAGATGGTCAATTTAAATTTCATCAAGCAAAAGGCGCTGATGTCACACTTTATTTAACCCAAGTAGAAGATGCTCGGGCTTATGGCGCAGTCGAATTAGATGCTTCAGATCGAGTTATTGCATTTAATGAAAAAATGGATAATCCACCAACAGATATAATTAGCGCCGGCTGCTATATTTTTAATCGTGAAATTATTGACTCAATACCATTTGGAAAAGTAATCAGCGTTGAGCGCGAAACATTTCCTAAGTTATTGGC
>DDMR01000023.1:6479-6697 GCA_002340925.1 Actinobacteria bacterium UBA2541 | reverse complement strand
CTAGCCTTGCCCGAAGCAAATATTGCACCCAATGCAGTTCTTGGTGGCGGATCTGTAATCGGTCGCCGTTCTAGAGTCGAGGCCGGGGCTCATGTAGATGGGTCTATTGTTGGTGATGACGCAGTCATAGGGGCCGGAGCCAGCCTTAAAAATTGCTTCGTGGCCGCGGGCTTTGAAGTTCCGGCTCATGTTATTGCTGTCGACAATTACTTTGGCTT
>DDMR01000023.1:5384-6187 GCA_002340925.1 Actinobacteria bacterium UBA2541 | reverse complement strand
GAAATTTCTGCTTTTTCTTTAAAATTTAATGGATTTGAGCATAAATATTGGTTCAAATAACTTGACTTAATCGAGTTACACGCGTGTAATTCTCTTAGTAAACCCGCCTGGTCTAATCAGATCTGGGTGGCCAAGATTTATAAGGAGTATCCGTATGAGCGATCCACGCCCAATTGAAATCGAAGGCGTAATCAACAGCGACGGAATCGAACTTTCCTGGCAAGAGCGCGCTCTATGCGCTCAAACCGATCCAGAAGCTTTCTTCCCTGAAAAGGGTGGTTCAACACGCGAAGCCAAGCGAGTCTGTCTCTCTTGCGATGTTCGTGGCGAGTGCTTGGAATATGCGCTCGCACATGATGAACGTTTCGGTATTTGGGGAGGCCTCTCCGAGCGTGAGCGCCGCCGCCTAAAGCGCCGTTCTGCATAAATTTCAACTCCATCGCTTTTTCAAGAGTATTAGTCAAGGATTAGTCTGTGGCTGACAATTTTTTCGTTACTGCAATCTTGGTTTCGCATGATGGTCAAGACTGGTTGCCAGAATCTATAGCATCGGTTTCTGCGCAGACCAGACGCATCGATCGCATCATTGCAGTTGATACTGGTTCAATTGATAACTCTGCAAAGATGATTGCAAATGCAGGTATCACTGTTGTAAAGACTGATCGCGATGCTGGCTTCGGTGACGCTATTGCTTTGGCACTGGGTTCGGCAAAAAAACTAAATTCTGATAATCAAGAAGAGTTGATTTGGATTCTTCACGATGATTGCGCGCCAAGTAGATCAGCGCTAGAACATTTAATTGC
>DDMR01000023.1:916-5214 GCA_002340925.1 Actinobacteria bacterium UBA2541 | reverse complement strand
AGCATTGCGGTAAATGGCGCTAGATGGACGGGGCTAGATCCGAGAGAACAAGATCAAGGACAATACGATTTACCTAAAGAGGTTTTATCTGTAAGCACTGCAGCGATGTTGGCCCGGAGAAAAGTATTTGAAGATCTAGGTGGATTAGATCCAAACTTGGCGCTCTTTAGAGATGATGTTGATTTAGGTTGGCGTGCAAGAGTTGCTGGTTTCTCTGTCCTAACAGCTCCGCTAGCGATGGTTTATCACGTAGAAGCGGCCGCATCAGAACTTCGAAGCGTAGATGTCGAGGAAGCATTCCTGCACAGACCGAGACTTTTAGATCGTAAAAATGCAGCATATGTTCTCCTAGCAAATGCTTCTTGGTGGCTTCTACCCTGGATCACACTTCAAATAGTCGGAAGTGCTGCAATTCGCGCAATTGGATATTTAATAGCCAAGCTTCCAGGATATGCCGCAGATGAAATTGCTGCAGTGGGGTTATTAATTATTAAGCCCCAGGATTTACTTGCTGCTAGAAAGATTCGAAAATCAAAGAGGCTGCTTTCGCCTCGAACAATTCGAGAATATATTCCGCCACCAGGAAGCCAAATCAGACTTGCAATAGAGCAAGCAAGTTATGCGCTGCGAAAGTTTTTTAAGACTAGTCAAACAGCAGATGAAGTTGCAGATGAAGCAGCAGATCAACCAATGTCATATGCAGATATCGGTATCATTGATGAGAATTTTGACGAAGACATTGTCTTAAAATCTCGTAAATCCAATTGGCATACCCTCCGCAACCGGCCTTTACTGTTCGGCCTTGCAGCAACCCTTTTGATCTCATTGATTGCATCCAGAAATAGATTTGGTTCAATAAGTGGCGGTGCACTTCCAGCCTCGCCAGGTGGAGCAATGGATTTGATTTCAAAATATATTGAATCTTGGCACATTATTGGCATGGGATCCGCAGAATATTCCCCACCTTGGATAGCTATTCTCGCCATTGCTTCCTTTTTAACTTTTGGAAAAGTCTGGCTTTTCATAACAATTTTATTCTTACTTATGCCATCCCTTGCTTTCTTTGTGATGTATCGAAGCGCACGAAGATTCGGCTTATCAATCCAGGTAGCAGTTATCGGGGGACTGTTCTATGGCCTATCACCGGTAATTTGGAATAGCATTAATCAAGGCCGACTTGGGACCCTTGCAATCGCAATACTCGCCCCAATTTTATTAAGTCTGCTGCCAAGAACAATTAATTTTGAAAGCCTGAGCTGGCGACGAATTTATTCACTCTCCTTACTGGCCTCACTTCTTGCAGCTTTCTCCTCGCTCTTCCTGGCAATCTGGACTGTCACCTTTATCGTCCTATTTTTCACTGCGCTAATTAATCGTCGAGATGAGATTCGAAGTGCTGGACTAGTTAGATTTGTTATGACAGCTGAACTTTCGCGAATCCGCAGATTCTTTGCCTTCGCGCTTATACCGGCGCTGTTAACTCTTCCGTGGTCGGGAAAGCTGATTCTCAACCCGACTCGGATCTTATTTGAACCAGGACTTGCGCTCTCTGGTGGTTCACTTTTAGAAATTCTCACTTTGAATCCGGGAGGTGTAACCGGAGTGCCAGCTTGGATAGTCGCACCATTTATTATCTTCTTAGTCGCACTCTTTTTCTCAAAGAAGTTTCCGATTGAAGTCACAGCGTCAATCGCTTTACTCACATTAGCAGCGCTGCTCTCACGGATATATGTTTCAGGACATGGCAGTGGTGGAAGAGTTTGGACTGGTTCAATAATAATTTTTATTCAAGTTCTTATTCTCCTGCCAACACTTCATATTGCATCAGAGCTAATTCCAAAGTTGAGGAATTCAAAGCTTGGTCTCGGACATTTCGCCTCCGCATTCGCTACATTTTTTGCAATTCTCTCCTTACTGGCTACGAGCACTTGGGCTGTTACAGGTGGCGCTAATTCAGCTGTTGCTGGTGGGCGAAGCGAAGTTGTTCCGGCATTTATTGCCTCACTTAGCGATACCCCAATTAGACCAAAGACTTTGGTAATTGGAAAAACTGTGGACCAATTGAACTACTTCATAACCAGAGGTTCAGATTTACAGATTGGAGATCCTGATGTAGTAGATCAAATTCCAAAAGCAGTAGATAGCGCAGTAATTGACTTACTTAGTGGTGCTGGAATTACATCAAGCAGAGATCTAGGCGCTCAGGGGATTCAGTATGTATTTTTGAAGAAACCGGTGGATGAGAATATTGCTCGAACCATCGATGGTATTGGTGGGTTTACTCGCAGCTCTTCAAGAAATTCCGGAATTATTTGGCAGATTGTCGGAAGCAACTCTCGAGTCTCTGTAACTGATGCAACCGGCGCTGTTACTACTTTGAATTCATCAAACATTGGCGCCGCCGATGAACTCTTGACACCAGGAACCGTAACAATCGCCGAGAAATTTGATGAGGGTTGGAAACTGATTGTGAATGGAACAAGTGTTGAATTACAGAAGTCGCCAATTGGATTACCGTATTTTGATGTAGCAGAGATAGGCCCGATCTCTCTAATTCATGACGGAACTGAACATCGCGCACTAATCTCACTGCAGTTCATATCGCTCTTAGTAGTCCTAATCCTTGCATTGCCAGCCGGCCGCCGCCGCCGAGAGCTATCCAAGGAGAACCTCTTATGATTAAAGAACCAAGATGGATAACTTCGCTTAAGGCATTAAACCTCAAGTCGCTTGATCACCGAGTGATTGCTGCATTGTTGGTGTTTCTATTGATTATTTCAGCAATAGCTCTTTTCAATCCAAATAACTCTAGAGTTTCAACAATTAAGTCTTATCCAGCAACAGTCTGTCCAGGAAATCTTAGTGGTGGAACATCAACTTCAGTTTTGCCTTCATCAAATACTTTAGTGCGACAGATTCCAGCTCCCAAGAACTCACTATCTAAGGCTAAAACTACTTTCTATCTATCTTCCAAACCATTATTAGTGGATGGAAGTAGTGAGACTTCGATAAATGTATCTAGAAATCAAGTAGGCTCATTAGCAACTGTAATTTGTGCAATTAACGAGAGCGATCAATGGTTCGTTGGTGGCTCTGGGTCGGTTGTTAGTAAGTCTTCAATTCAAATAGTTAATAGCGGTTTAAGCACTGCCATTGTTGATCTCTTTGTTTATACACCAAATACCGTTTCGCCAGTTAATTCAATTCGAGTCTCAAAGAATTCGAGCAAGCAGATTTATCTGGATTCGCTAGCACCAGGAGAGGGTTCGGTAGTTGTTCATGCAATTACTAGATCTGGCCGCGTCACAATGTTTCTGCATGATCAGCGCCAGCGTGGGCTGCAAAGTTTAGGTTCGGATTTTGTTTCACAAAGTGCCAATCCCGCAAAACGAGTTGTTATTCCAGCGATAAACAATGTGGCGCTCTCTGGACGTAGCACCACACAGATGTTGCGAATCTTGGCGCCAGGAAAAGTAAATACAAATGTCCGGGCAGAGCTGGTTGCTAGCGATGGCACATTTGCTCCAATTGAATTGGATGACATAAACATAAAGAGTGGGATTGTTGAGGACATAGTCTTCAAGCCAGTATTGGGCGCTAAGAATTTCTCATTAGTTCTGACCGCAGACCAACCAATTGTTGCTGCAGTTAAGAGTTCTGGCACCTTTGATAGCAATAACGAATTTACTTGGGCAACCTCTAGTGAACAATTGCAAGAAACGTTCATGCATTTTGGTGGTCTACGACCGGAGGTTGTATTCCAAGGCAAGAATCTTGAGGTAAATGTGGAGTGGACCAGCAAAAATCGCAAAGTTTATGCAAGGACGATAGTTGGTAACAACGATAATGACATCGTAACTTGGTCACCAAAGAGCGGAGTTGTGAGCGCAAGATTTACCACCAAAAATAAAGAGATCTATGGCGGCATAATCTTCAAAGAGAATCGGGGATTGAGTTATCTACCTCTGGAATCAGGAGCACAATTAGAAAGTTCGGCAATCCCAGTTCTTGACGCGCGCATTATTTCTCGTTAGCAAATCCCAAGTTTTAACCTAACTTCACGCTAACCTCTTAGGTATGACTAGGCCACAACCACGTGCAGCTCGCCTGTGCTCTCGGGTAGGTTGCCGGCATCTAGCGACTAAAACTCTTACATATATTTATGCAGATTCGACCGCAGTTCTTGGTCCACTTGCAACATTCTCCGAACCACATGCATATGATCTCTGCGATCAACATAGTTTAAGAATGAGTGCGCCAGTTGGTTGGACTGTGATTAAACCAGAACCAGATGCAGT
>DDMR01000023.1:0-745 GCA_002340925.1 Actinobacteria bacterium UBA2541 | reverse complement strand
GCGAGTGAGATTTCAGGAATTGAAATTCCGCCGCTTGAATTGGGGCGTCGAGGTCATCTTCGAGCAATTCCCAATTAATCTAGCGCGCCATGTTTAATACTGAGTTCTTGAATTCAATAATTAAGGCTTACGATGTTCGTGGCCTAGTTGAATCGCAGATAACTCCAGACTTCGCGTTTGTTCTTGGCGGCGCATATGCCCGTTTTCTGCAAGAGGAGCGCGAACCTTCAACAATAATTATTGGCGAAGATATGCGCCCTTCTTCACCAATGCTTGCAGATGCATTTTCAGATGGCACAACATCTCAAGGCCTGGATGTAATTCGAATTGGGCTGGCATCTACGGATATGTTGTATTTTGCTGCCGGTAAATTAAATATGCCAGGTGCGATGTTTACGGCAAGCCACAATCCAGCTGAATATAACGGTGTGAAATTATGTAAGAGCGGCGCGGTTCCAATTGGACAGGATTCCGGATTGCATCGAATCAAGCAACTAATTCTTGAAGGTCTGCCAATAGTTAATCGTCCAGTTGGTAAAGAGAGTGATCGAGATTTGTTGGTAGAGTATGTGGATTATTTGATTGGACTTTTCCCTAAAATCGAGGGCGATAATTCGCAGCAACGTAAATTAAAAGTTGTTATCGATGCCGGAAATGGCATGGCTGGTCACACAGCGCCTGCAGTTATGGCGCGCTTAAATGTAGAGATAATTCCAATGTTCTTCGAATTAGATGGAAATTTTCC
>DDMR01000022.1:18769-18948 GCA_002340925.1 Actinobacteria bacterium UBA2541 | reverse complement strand
TCATTTATCTTCGCCGGACCATCCGGAGTTGGAAAGACCGAACTATCAAGAACTCTTGCTCAATTCTTATTCGGTGACTCAGATGCACTTATCCAGTTGGATATGTCGGAATATTCTGAGAAGCACACAGCTTCAAGGTTATTTGGTGCGCCTCCAGGTTATGTTGGTTATGACGAGGG
>DDMR01000022.1:0-18453 GCA_002340925.1 Actinobacteria bacterium UBA2541 | reverse complement strand
GCATCAGATGAACAAGGAAATTACGAGCGCATGAAGGGCAAGGTAAATGATGAACTTAAGAATCATTTCCGCCCAGAATTCCTTAACCGCATCGATGATGTAATTGTCTTCCACCAGTTGACCGAGAATGAGATTGTTCAAATTGTTGATCTAATGATTGCAAGTTTGGATGAGCGACTTCGCGCTCGTGATATGGGAATTGAATTAACAACCGAAGCTAAGGCACTTCTTGCAAAGAGGGGTTACGACCCACTTCTAGGAGCCCGCCCACTTCGTCGTTGTATTCAACGAGAAATTGAAGATGTTCTTTCAGAGAAGATTCTCTTTGGTGATTTAAAGGCTGCAGAGATAATCTTGGTTGGAACCACAATTGAAGATGAGAAAGAAATTTTCACCTTCAAAGGAACGCCTAAGACTGAGATGCCAGATACCCCTGGTCACTTAGCTGAAGCACCTACACCTCAGTAATTAATAATTAATTAATTTTTACGCGAGCGATCGCCTGCTCTAAGCGGGCGACCTCCATAATTTCGATTCCAGGAATTTTGATATCGCTGCCTGCTGGAACCATGGCACGCTTGAAACCCAACCTTGCCGCTTCAGCAATTCTCTGTGTTGCACCTGTTACTTTTCTAATTTCGCCAGCAAGTCCAACCTCACCGATTGCAATTAAATCTGCGGGGAGTGCAAGACCTTTAGCGGCCGAACCAACTGCAAGCGCTACTGCAAGATCTGCTGCTGGTTCGGAAATCTTCATTCCACCAACTGTTGCAACGTAAACATCTCGACCAGATACTCGAATATTTGCCCTTAGCTCTAGGACCGCCAATGTCATTGCAGTCCGCGGATTATCGAGACCAGATGTGACTCGGCGTGAGTTTCCGAAGTCCCTGCCATCAGGAACAGCCGCACCAACTAGGGCTTGGATCTCAGCAAGCAGTGGACGTCTTCCTTCGAGGGTGACCGTTACACAAGTTCCTGGAACAGGTTCGTTGTGGCGAGTAGTAAATAATCCAGTCGGATCTGGGAGTGAAGTGATTCCATTTTCGGTCATATCAAAACATCCGACTTCATCAGATGCGCCAAAGCGATTTTTAATTGCTCGGATTAATCGCAGACGTGAATGGCGCTCGCCTTCGAAGTTCAAGACAACATCAACAATATGCTCAAGAAGTCTTGGCCCGGCAATCGAACCATCTTTCGTGACATGACCAACCAAAACTAAAGTTATTGAACGCTCTTTTGCGATTCTGATCAGCGCAGCTGCAATTTCACGAACCTGGGTGACGCCACCTGGTGCGCCATCTACTGCAGCACTTGCAATAGTTTGGACGGAATCAATTATTAGTAACTGTGGCTTAACAGCATCAATATGCGCAATCACTGAACTAAGTTCATTTTCGGAGGCAAGCCATAAGTTTGGATCTATCGCATTTAATCTTTCGGCACGCAGTCGAACTTGGGAAGCAGATTCTTCACCACTTATATAAAGTGAATTTATCTTTGCTCTTGCACTCTCTGCAGCAACACTTAACAGAAGTGTGGATTTTCCAACTCCAGGTTCACCAGCTAATAAAATTGCCGCACCCGGAACTAAACCACCACCAAGAACTCGATCAAGTTCGCTGACTCCACTAGATCTTGCCTTCGCATTTTCTAAACTAACTTCACCGATTGGAAGTGCTGGCGAAGTTACTTGTCCAGCAACAAGGGAGAGCTTCTTTGGGGCCGCGACCTCTTCAACGACTCCCCAGGCCTGGCATTCACCGCACCTGCCGACCCATTTAGTGGTGCTCCAGCCACACTCCGAGCAGCGGAATGGGTCTTTGGTCGGAGCCGCTTTTTTAGCCATGCCAGAAGGCTATATGCACTCACCCACACGCTTAAAATCACCCAAAAAACCCAAAAAAACTGTGAATTAGCCGTGTATTTCTAGTCGTACACCCTTACCCTTTTACTACGCAGGACTTGTGCTCTTCATATGGGATCACAATTTATGTGGCTGGCGTCTCGACCGAGGCCCAGAACCAAAACGCCCACGGAGGCTATAAATGGTAAATCTAACAGACGGCCAATGGAGCACGCTTTACAACGTGTTCTCCTTTGGCTTGATTTCGATGCTTGCTTGCACCGTTTACACATTGGTGTCACAAGCTCGTGTTCTACCTAAGTACCGCAATGCACTTGTTCTATCTTCAATGGTTACATTCATCGCTGCGTACCACTACTGGCGCATATTTAACTCATTCAACGAGTCATCAGTTGATGGTGGAGTAACAATTGGAAATGCAAAAGGTGCATTCAATGAGGGATACCGTTATGTTGACTGGATCCTGACAGTACCTCTATTACTTGTAGAAGTTATTGCTGTTCTTGCACTAGCTAAGGCTGCAGCAAAGTCACTTATTGCTCGCCTAGTTCCTGCATCAGCAGCGATGATTGCACTTGGTTACCCAGGTGAAATCGCAACTGATACAAACTCCAAAGTAATTTGGGGCGTTCTATCAACAATTCCATTCATTTACATCCTTTACGTATTATTCGTAGAGCTAGGTAAGTCACTTGATCGCCAACCAGAAGGTGTAGCCGCAACCGTTGGTCGCCTACGTCTTCTATTGATCGCGACATGGGGCGTTTACCCAATTGCGTACCTACTACCAATTCTTACTGACACTGGTGCAACAGATCCAGGTGCATTCGTTAACCGACAAATTGGTTACACGATCGCCGACGTTCTTGCCAAGTGCGTATTCGGATTAACAATCTACAAGATTGCTCGTCTGAAGTCAGCAGCAGAAGGTATGAAGGAAGATCACTAATCTGATCTAAAGAATCAAGAAATTTGGGGGCGCCAGAGATGGTGCCCCCATTTTTTTGTTGCGAAAGGGATACCCTTAACCATGACAAATTACCGGTGGGGTGGATATTTACTAGTTGCTATTGGTTTATTGAATTTGCGTTATCAAACTGGAGAACCGGACGTTGTAAGGAATAGCGTCATAATTCTTACACCTGGTGCGGTAATTTTGATTCTAAGCTTTATTCCAAAAACTGCCGCAGCGCTTAACACAAAGACTGCACAGAAGATTTCAATAGTTATTGGTCTTGCCGCGATTCTCTTTGCTGCAATTAATTAATTTTTAGGTTGGACGCCTTTACGACCCCAGTAAACCCAGAGGCTCATAGTAGATAGAACTAAGGCAAAGCCAAAGAGCAGATCTTCGATCGGTGCACCAGCAACTCGTGTTCCAATAATTCCATCTGGGTTATAGGTAACGATTTCCCGTGATGTTAGCCACCAATTAGTTATTAATTGAAACGGAACAATGATTGCATATGAAGTCCAGAACACTCGTCTTGTAAGTAGCACAGTCTTCACTCCGTAAAGGTCGAAGAACACCGCGAATATCACACCAACAATTGCAATGTCGCTATAGATCATTTCTGCTCATCCCCAACGGTCCAATGCTTCTTAACGCTGCGCACGCCTTCTATCGTCATGATTGCTGCCATTGGAACGATGATAAAGAAGAGATACTCTTCAAGTGGAATTCCAAATGGTCCATAAATTCCAAGAACTTGATCTGGATCAAAATCCCAGTGTCCATTTGCAACCGCGTATGCATCCCAGATAAGAAAGAGAATCGCTATCGGAATAATGCTCATCAGCGCCCGCTTAATCCGTTTTAAAACTCTAATCTTGAGAGCTAATTCGAGCCAGAATGAAGCAACAACGGTGAAAGTGAGCATTGCTACATACGCAAATTTCAGCACAGTAATTCTCCCAATACTGCTTAAGGTGGTTCATATACTAGTCCCGTGAATGGTGCTAAATCAGTTTTTAATTCAGTTCGCAGCTTCTCTACTCTTGCTGCTATTAGTGCCATCATTATTTCTGGGCTATTTATTCTCTTTAATTTTGGAGAGAGTTTAGGTTGGCAGGTTGGGTTAGCTGTTTTGGCGCTGGCAATCGGAATTCCGCACGGAGCGGTCGATCATCTTGTGGCCTTACCAGCAACTTCTAAGCCGAAATTAGCGCTCTTAATCTTCATCTATGTCGCGATTGCTGTTCTTGCAGTTCTGGCTATTTTGCACTGGAATAAGCTTGGCTTCCAATTGGTTTTAGTGATGAGCGCCTTTCATTTTGGTTTTGGAGATGCAGCATTTATTGCTGAACAGGATCGACTAACTAGTCGCCGCCGAATGAAACCAAAAACCCAGAATGCGTTCGCGATTACATCTGGAGCAATTCCAGTTTTAATCCCGCTGCTAAAAGATTCAACTACGAGTGCGCTGCGAGAGATTAATCCGCTCCTAATTGATTGGGCATCGAATATCGCCCCCCAACTTAAATTCCTAATTGCATTTTTCTTTGTTACGACTTTAGCTCTACTAATTAATGAAAAAAGGTTTAGGGAAGTTCTTGATTTAGCGGTTCTAGCAGCCCTAGCTCTAGTTGCACCACCCTTAGTAGCTTTCGCAGTTTATTTCGGTTGCTGGCATGCGATGCGACATACCGCAAGATTGACTCTGATATTGCCTAAGTCAAAGAGCGCTGCGGAAAGAAATAATCCGATTGGTTCGTTCATGTCTGCAGTTAAACCTGGTTTACCTGCACTCTTTGGAACCATCGCCGTGGCACTAGTAATTGCAGCCATTGATACCAGCAATATTGATGCAAGCTATTTGTGGTATTTACTCGTTGTTGTTTGGGCGCTCACAGTCCCGCACATGTTGGTGACTTCAAAGATAGATCGAAGCGCCTTAAACTAACTACTTACGGGCCTCGACAGTGGCTGGATGGATTATAAATAGCGGTAATTCGCGTTTTTTCTGCTCTTTGCGTGCGGCCAGGATTGCTTCCATTCGATTATCACAGTGGAATTTTAAGACTGAATAAGCTGGCTCACCCATAAGTGCAATCAGTTCAACTTTGTTTGAGACATAAACTGGTTCTCTACCAACATGAGCCTCGGTATTGCTTGTGCAATACCAATCAAATTCTGCGCCACCATCTCCCCAAGCTAGGCGTTCATATTCACCAATTACATTTACAGTTATTTCTTGTTCACCAAATTCGCGTTGTTCAAAACTTCTGCGAATTGGAAGTTGCCAACAAACATCTGGCTTGGTTTCTACGAAGTGAATATCTTCTTTCTGTGCTAAATGGTGAAGCACACAACCAAAATCACCAGTAAAGCCAGGTGCGCTATGACCTTTGCGATTTAAAAATATACATGAGTCATCAATTTTCCGAGTTTTGCGATCTCTATCTAAACCAACTTCGGAGATTTGCATCTTTCCTTTTGCCTTCTTCGGCTGAGCTTCATCGAAGTATTGCCACATATCACGAGTTAAACGCTTTGCAACTTCAAGAGTTCTCTTCTCATCATCTTCATCTGAATAGTAAGCGCCGTCAGAACAACATCCAGCGTCTGGCTTATCCGCATCAATTCCACAGCAACCAGAACCATAAATGCATGTCCAATACGAAGTGAGCCAAGTAAGGTCACATTTATAGAGCTCTTCGGGCTTTGCGGGATCATTGAATTCGACCCAGTCACGTGCGAAATTTGGTTTTACCTCAGGCATAGTGACAGAGCCTAAGGCTTATTCATTAAATAAGCACATCTGGTTAAGCAGGGAGAAGGCGGCTTTAGGTAGGCTTCTCTTATGTCAGAACAAGCTTCACTCTCTAAATCAAAATTTCAAGTTGGTTTAATCGGTGTTGGTGTTATGGGAGAAGCGCTCATCTCCGGGCTTGTATCTTCAAGATTTCCCAAAGCTCAAATAGTCTTTACCGAGAAGCGTGCTGATAGAGCTCGAGAAATTTCTAGTAAATATGGCGCTAGAGAAGTTGATCTCACCGAATTGGCCAAAAGTAGTGATGTAATTTTGTTAGTAGTTAAGCCACAGGATTTGGAACAGTTGCTAGTTTCAATCGGAGCAGACCTAAATAAGAGTGCGACACTAGTTTCATTTGCCGCCGGGAAAACCACTGATTTCGTGAGCGAAATAGTCGGATCGAATATTTCGATTATCCGGGTAATGCCAAATACCCCAACTTTGATCGGTCTCGGTATGGCTGCAATTTCACTCGGTAAAAGCGTGAACACCGAGCAGGCTCAATTTGTATCAGCATTTCTAGCTACCTGCGGGAAAGTTATTTCTATTGAGGAAAAACTGCAAGATGCGGTTACCGCTCTCAGTGGATCAGGTCCAGCCTACTTCTTTGCATTTGTCGAAGAGATGATTAAGTCTGGTATTTCACTTGGTTTATCTAAGGATCAGGCGACAACGCTTGCAATTCAAACTATGGCTGGTTCGGCAGCGATGCTAGAACAATCAGGGAAAAGTGCTACGACTTTACGTGAGAATGTAACAAGCCCAAATGGAACGACTGCAGCTGCCCTAAAGGTTTTTAGCGAAGCTAACCTCGGTGAGATTGTTACAAGAGCCATGACCGCCGCACGAGATCGGTCACAAGAACTTGCCTAAAAGAGCGGTTAAGTTCTGGGCTTTGGCCTTAGTTATTTCCTTATCCATAATCTCACCAACCGCTGCGGCTGCAATCAAAGTTCTGCCCTCAAAGCCGGCAATAACTGCAGTTTCACCAGCCGGTTCTGGTGATCAAATTTCAGATATTGCACTTAATTCAAATTTATTAGCAGTAGTGGGGACTGTAGAAAGTGGATTAACGGATTTTGTGACATCACCAACCCTAGGTGGAAGTGATGGCTTTATCTCCGCTTTCGACCGAAGTAAAAAATTAATTTGGAATCTACGATTAGGCAGTTCAAATGATGACATTGCCACCGCAGTAACAAGAGATCGTGAAGGATTTTTCTGGGTAGTAGGTGCAACTTCGCAGCCAACGGATACCATAACTGTGGCTATCGACGCTTCGGCCGTAAATTTAGATTCCGTCACTGCTGAAAATGTGGTTACACCTCAGAATACTTTAAATCGGTTAGCTCTCTGGAAAATAGGATTTAATGGCGAGATTTCTCAGACTTATTTCAGCGATGTAAATGGGCTTATTGCACCTACAGCAATCATATTAAGTGGGGCTAGCTTAAAGATTGTCGGCAGCCTCACGGAACGGGAACGAACCGAACAATTTTCAATTTCCGCAAGCTTGACTGGAGTATTTTCCGAAATAACAATTGGAAAAATCCTGACTCCAAAATCTCCAGCAATCGAGCGAATAAAGGCTGGTCCAAACAGAATTACGAGTTTTATCTCAAAAACAACGATTATTGATATCCCAAGTTGGCGAGCAAAGAAACCGACACCAGTGGTTGTGAAATATACAAAGAAAGGTAAGGCGCTCGCCGCAAACTCTCTACCTGGAAAGGTGAAGAAAGTATTGTGGCAATCTGGCATTGGAGTTGCAGTTTTAGTAGAGGTTAATTCAGTTAATCAAGTTCACTTACTTTCGAATATGGGTTGATTTAAGGTTTTCTAAAGAGAGCCAATTTTCCATCACTTGCTACGAGAGCAAACTTGACCTTATTTATGGTGATCCAAGTTGCAGATTTAGCGCCTTTAACACTTCCACTTGATATCAAGTTGATTGTCTTATCACCTTTGTTATAGGCACAGAGGCGATCTAGGCACCCAAAGATTATTGCCGCATTATCTACCGCAATTGGACCACCGGGAGTTCCAAAGTAATCTGTCTTAGTAGTACTTGGTGGTGCAACAGAACCCATTCTGCTCCACTGAATCTGATCTGGATTTGGTAGTGAAATTCCGGATGCGCCTAACCAGCCGGTGTAAATAACTTTAGAAATTATAGTTGCCGATAAGTCATATCCAGCAACAGCGGTGTTTCCACCACTTGGCAGCACAGTTTGATACCGCCAATCTTCAGCAAATGCACTATCGCGAGATGCGATTCGGATTTCACCACGTTGGGCACTTTTATCAACATTGCTAACTGACAGAACTGAATCATAGAAAACATCCACACTATTTCCAATAGTTATTGCTTTCAAATGGAAGGCGACATCTCCCAAGGTTCTGTCATTTAATTCTGAATCACCATCAACAATTTCATATCGCCAATTTTTTCCATCACGAACGGCCCCAAGTAAAATTCCTTGGCTTTCGTCCCGATAAAAAACCTGTTCCCCAGCAGAAGTAATTGCGCAGGCATTTGAAACACTCACATCACTGGCGGTGCGCACACGGTCAACTTCTTTATAGTTTTGGATTACTGGCCCGTTGCCATCAATAATTTCAAAACTCCACTTTTTGCCATTATAAGAGGCTCTTCGTAAATCTTTCTCTGTCAAATCCCCATAGTAAAGATTTAAATATTCAGTCTTTCCAATTTTATTTGTGCAGACCGAGATACTTCCAGCCACGTTGTTGTTAGTTCTTCCACCGCGTGAACCATTTCCGTCAACAGTCTTTATTAACCACTTCCTGCCGCTCCAAGTCGCAAGTTTCAGGGTTCCGCGCTGAGTGTCTGAATAAGCAACTACAGTTTTTCCGGCATAGGTAGCAGTAGCAAAATATTTTCCATCGGCGCTTGAATCAAGAATGGTCTTCTTCCAAGGGGCTTGGGGTATAACGGCATTTGTTGTAGCTTCAACTGAAATGCCCACAGCATTCTTTGCTCTTACGGTAAATGAGTATGTAGTTCCGTTGGCTAGACCAGTGATAATTGCCGGGCTTGTTGTCACAGACTTTTCTACGCCGGTCTGATTTACCGTAATAATGTAAGAAGTAATTTGAGCGGTTCGTTGATTTGTTGGTGGATCAAAGCTGATGATTGCAGATTTACTAGCAACCAGAGCTTTAACATTTCTTGGCACGCTTGGAATTCCAAAGGGAATCCCAACCGGAGGCTTTGCCATCAAATCTTCAAACATTGCGATAAGAAGCGGACCAGGAGAGTGAAAAACCTCACCTCTATTTAGGTTAGGTGACATAACTGCATCACGTTCACTATTTGCAAAAGTATCTTCATCTAAATGGCTAACTGAAGAACCTCTTTCGTATGGTGATGGGGTGTAGAGCAGAGGCTTAATTCCGTTATTTGCTCGAATTCCATTTGCACCAGACCAAACAAGTGGCTCCGTTAGTGCTGTACCTAATTCAAGAGAAGGAGAATCCAAATCCATTAGGCGACGACCATCCGGAAGTTGAGCATATGCATCGAATGGCGTTGGCTGTTGAATACTTCCGTATCCATATAGATCGTCGTAATCTGCGTTAGATAAAAACCCAAGGCCATGTGCCATTTCATGCAAAATCATTGAGACTAAATCATATTTATCACTTGGGCAGTTGCCATCGGTACCGAGATACAACATCGGACCGTTAGTCGAATTAATACGAATTGATACTTCTTCAATTGTTGGTTCGATGTCTTCACCAGCTATTGCATCAGCAAGAGCGGAGGCGTACCAAAGATCGCTATCAGGAATATTCTTAAAGTTGTTATGTAATTTTCCAGGCGATGCAGCTGCAAGTATTGCTGAACTCGATTGCCGCCCCCAGGTGACCTTTACTTTTACTGGGACATTCGAGACAAAATTCTGAGACCAAATGTCAACCGCAACGTTAATTGCTGGGTGATAAATCGCTGGAGTCGTAGTGAAATCAACCTTGAACGAACTCTTTACTAAGGATTTGTCCACCGCATAAGCCCGGGGGATTGGATCTTTAACGATTTGTTTTCCGCTAGAACCATCAGCATAGAAATAAACCCAAGGTGCATCAATCGACTTAACCAAGCTTGGCAGCGCAGATGCCGGAGCAACTAAAACACCAGCAAATATTGCTGCAGTTAGTAAAAGGAATCTGGCGCGCATGGGCAAAACGCTAGCAGTAGCGCCCCTCCGATACCACCGCTATTCGAATTCAGGCTTGGTGATTAGTTGGAAAGTTTAGAAAAGACTGATTTTTGACCTAGAATTAAACGATGAATGAAGTGAGTGTCTATTCGAGAAGCAACTGTCACTTATGTGAAGTGGCTCTAGAAGTTATAAGCGAAATTCAGAAAGACTTTGAATTTACGATAACTAAAATTCTGATTGATGGCAACACCGAACTTGAAGAAAAATATGGCGAGCAAGTGCCAGTCATATTAATAAATAATCAACCTCATGATTTCTTTAGAGTCGACCCAGAAAGATTTAGATTAGCTATCTCTGAGCTTTAATCTGGGTTAGCACTCAGCACGTCATCTGCATCAATAATTCCGTAGGCATAGCCCTGTTCGGCTAAGAATCTCTGACGGTTCTGGGCAAAATCTTGATCAACAGTATCTCTGGCGACAATTGAATAAAACCTTGCGGTTCTGCCATCTGACTTCGGTCTTAAAATTCGGCCAAGCCGTTGTGCCTCTTCCTGGCGCGAACCAAATGTTCCTGATACCTGAATTGCAATCGTCGCATCTGGTAGGTCGATTGAAAAGTTGGCAACTTTAGAAACTACTAGGCATTTGATTTCTCCAGCCCGGTATAAATTAAATAGACGCTCACGCTCTTTTATCGGTGTATCGCCTTTAATAAGTGGAACCCCAAGTTCAGCGCTTAGCGCATCAAGCTGGTCAATGTATTGACCAATGATTAAGACTTGTTCCTCACTGTGCTGCTTTGCAAGTGCAATCGCAACTTTACGCTTTGTCGCAGTTGTTGAACAGAAACGATAACGGTCCTCTGGTTCGGCAGTTGCATAATTTAGGCGTTCACTTTCAGTTAAGTTAACTCGCACTTCAATACAATCGGCAGGCGCAATATAACCTTGGGCTTCAATCTCTTTCCATGGAACATCAAATCGCTTAGGTCCGATTAATGAAAATACTTCGCCCTCCATCCCATCTTCTCTAACCAGTGTTGCAGTTAAACCGAGTCTTCTCCGAGATTGGATATCTGCGGTGAATCTAAAGATAGGTGCTGGAAGTAGATGAACTTCGTCATAAATAATTAGGCCCCAGTCAATTGCATCAAAGAGATCTAAGTGGGCGTAAACACCTTGTTTGCGGGTTGTCATAACTTGATAGGTAGCAATTGTTACGGGACGAATCTCTTTCTTTGACCCGGAATATTCACCGATTTCATCTTCATGCAGCGTGGTTCGCTTTAAAAGTTCATCGCGCCATTGTCTTGCTGCAATTGTGTTTGTAACAAGAATTAAAGTAGTTGCTTTCGCATGAGCCATCGCGGCTGCTCCAACAATAGTTTTTCCGGCGCCACACGGCAGAACAACTACTCCAGAGCCACCATGCCAGAAACCTTCAGCTGCAAGCTCTTGATACTTTCTAATACTCCAACCATCTTGGACCAAATCAATTTCATGATGTTCACCATCTACATACCCCGCAAAGTCTTCCGCCGGCCAGCCAAGTTTTAAAAGCGCTTGCTTTAGGAAACCGCGCTGTCCAGGATGAACAACAATTGTTTCGGCATCTAACTGCAGTCCCAGCATTGGTGCGACTTTCTTGCCCCTAGTAACTTCTTTAAGAACCGCTGGATCATGTGAAACTAAAACCAAGCCGTGGACTGGATGAGCTTCGAGCCTGAGTCGACCATAACGAGACATGGTTTCAGCAACATCGACAAGCAGTGCATGTGGAACCGCAAACCTAGAGTATTTAAGAAGTATGTCTACAACTTGCTCTGCATCGTGTCCGGCTGCGCGCGCGTTCCATAGGCCAAGTGGGGTTAAACGGTAGGTATGAATATGTTCTGGAGATTTTTCGAGTTCTGCAAAGGAGGCAATCGCACGGCGGCAGTCATCACTTAGTGGATGATCAATATCTAGAAGAAGGGTTTTATCACTTTGAACAATTAACGGGCCATCAGTCACGAATTAATTCCTTAATAAAAGCAGTTAGAAGTTTTACTCGCGACGGAATTGAAGAGAGCAATATTTGTTCGTGCGGGGCATGTGCACCATCTCCGACGGCACCAAGACCATCTAATACGCGAGCTCCTGCAGCCGCAGCAAAATTTCCATCGCTTGCGCCACCTACAGATGCTTGGCCTATTGGCTCCATGCCGATTTCACGTGCTACTTTCTCTAAAATTTCATAGAGCTCGGCTGTTGAAGAAGTTTCTAGTGGTGGCCGATTTATTCCACCTATCACTTCCAACTTTGCCTCTGGGTGTGCAGCTGAAAGTTTTTTCATAGCCGAATCAATTCGGATTAATTCCTCGCTAGCGAATGAGCGAATATCAACATCAAGAGTTGCAAGTGCTGGGACGGTATTTGTTGTTGTGCCAGAATGCATAACAGTTGGAACAACAGTTGTTCCAAACTCTGGGTTTGCTAGCTTTGCAACCTCAATAACTATTGCAGCTATCTCAGTTGTTGCATTTATTCCCTTTTCAGGTTCCAAACCAGCATGTGATGCTCGGCCATGGAGCGCAATTTGATACATCGATGTGCCTTTTCGGCCAGTTTTAACCTTGCCATTTAGCGATGCTTCCAAAACCAGAACTGCACGTGCAGATTTTGATACCCGCTCGATTAGGGCTTTAGAACTCTGGCTTCCGAGTTCTTCATCTGTAGTTGCAATTATCGCTACCTTTGAAGCTGCGTTAGGGATTTCCTTAACTGCATAAATAGCTTGCAGAAAGCCAGCTTTCATATCGAAGATTCCCGGACCCTTTGCAATCTCACCAGAAACACTCCACGTTGGAAGATATGAACCTTTAGGCCAGACCGTATCTAAGTGACCTAATAGAACAATTTCAGGGCTCTTGCTTCCCCACCAAAAAACTGGACGATTATTCTCTTCAACTAACTGAGCAGCGGGTTCTAAATTTTCATCTGCAATTTTAATGGCTAGTTCTACAACTCCACGACAGGCAGCAAGATCTTCACTTGGCGATTCAAATTCAACAAGCTTCTTCAAATCTTTGATGATTGCCATGGGATAAGTCTGCCTTACTTCGCTGGACTGACGCCGGTGATTCTCGGTATCCGAAAGCTCTGCATCTCGCCAGTTGCATGATCTCTGGCGATTAAAGTGCCCAAGGAGATAGAGATTGGATCGATAAGCCTATTGGAAACCCCGCCATTTGTATCTGCGTAGCCGATTGTCAGGCTTGCTTGCTCTTCAATATATTGATGCAACAAATCCAGAGTTTCATTTGCAGTTGTTCTAGGAACTTCACGCGGCTTATGCGAGCTTGCCTTCTCTCCAGTTCGAAGAGTACGAACTGCCGCTTTAATTACAATTTCATTAGGAGCTGAAGTTTCGCTGATAATTCTTGGCGGCTTCGGACGTGATTTCGCTCGACGAATTGCAGGTGCTGAAATCAAAATTCCACCAGCGTTCTCCGCAGCTGGAAGATAACTAGCTTCGCGAAGCGTCGCTATAACATCGCTAGCTTCAAAGTCACAGACCAACACTTGCGGCGCTAACTTACGGAAGCGAAGTGATTCCAATTTCTTGTCATGCAAAATTTGTGTCAACAGACCTTCATCTTCGCAACGAATATAGGTCTGTGCCATACCGACTCGCAGTCGGCCATGACGTTTAGCAACATCATTGATTAAGTATTCAAGTGGTTGGGGGACTGGTGTTTTAGAAGTTTTCTTTAGGAAATCTTTTATCTGTTCGCCTGTTTGACCATGATCTAAACCTCTACGAATTGATCCTTCGCTGAAGCGGTAAACCGAAGCACCACCGCGACTTTCGATATCTGCGATTGTTCCAATCATGTTTGCAAGTTCAACTGTCAATGGCCCAGGTGCTATTGCACTGTTATCAGCCTGAATCAAAATATGATCAACCGGTTTTGGTAATGCGCGCTCTACACCAAGTTCATCTAATCCATTTAGAAAGGCGATACCAAATTCGGAGAGTGCGCCCTGGCCAGTAAGTCCCAACCATTCGGCTTCGCGAAGTGTCCATTCAATATATTCTGCATTGAATCGCTGTGGCATCTGCCAAGCAATAATTTCCTGCAAGTTCTTTATTACTGGATCTAACTCTAGATTTTTTGCCAAAATGTTTAAGGTAACTTTGCGCATCGATGAAATACCAGCGCGATCAAGTTCTGGACCGAGAGGTGCAATGTTTCTCTCGCCAACCTTGCCAGATAAACCACTCACTCGAGACGTTTCAAGCCACAGACTTACAAGTGAGCTCCATCGTTCTTCAAGTGATCTAGACATCCAAATATCAAAGGAATTTGTGGGCAAGATTTGGTCATCAGGATCAATAACGATAAGTCCGCCTAGGTAAAGAACTTCAGCAACGAAGGCAACGCAATTTTCAGCAATCCCTAAGTGATCTGCACTGCGCTTTAGATCTCTAATTCCAAGTCCACCAGAACGTAGCGCAATTGGTGGCTCGTCAGACCAGTGATGTGCGAGCTCTTCACACCACCGCAGAAAGTTTGAAATATTTGCAATCGCAGCGCGATCTATATCTTTCTGCTTACGTGCAGTCCCAACGAAGCTAGCCGCTTTTGGTGAATATTCCTTGAAGACTTTTCCACCTCGTAAATGCATTCCAACTTCCCGAGGCAAGACAACTGTCTTTGAATCCATTACTGCTAAATAATCGTGCTCTAGTAACCATGCTATAGATTTACCTGGCGCTTTTATATTTCCAACTTGCCCGCGAGGTGGCCCCCAAGTTAAGCGTTCGAGAACTGCGGCTGAATCATCCGGAAGATCTGCTAGCGCCTTAAAATCAAATTTCTTCATTGAACGCGGCCCGAGGCCAGCTGGTTCATCGCCTATTAATTGTCCTAAATTTCCAGGCAATCTAAATTTGGTCCCATCCTTATAAACAAGAGCAGCGGCCCAAAGCCGCAGTAATTCTTCACCAGCTTCTGGGACGGACACTAAAAGTAGCTCTGATTTAGAAAAAGGTTGCGTCAAGGTGCTAGCAGATGTCAAAACTTCTAGCTGAAATTTATTTAGTGACTCAAGTGCGCGCATCAAACTTGGAGTTGAATTTGCGCGAGCCGATAGCGCCGATAAATCTGTTGGCACCGGAGAGAGCAAATCTGGGCGCACCGCAAATAACTGCGCAATTGCATCATCGCTGCGGGCACGCAATTCATCAGCAAAAGAGTTGACAGACATAAGTGTCCTACTTTACCGAGTTTTGGAGGCTACCTCGACCGAAATCTTCTAGGGGATAAGAAAGTTAAAGCGGCGGCAAACCTCGCTAGGAGCGGTCCGAAAATGGCTTTAACTGCCCGCGCTCTGCGAAAATCATGAATTGGCCAGTTATCTCTTATTGCTCGAATTTGTAGCAAGGTATCTGGGTTAATTGCTGCTGGGTTTCCGACCGCAGTTAAAAGTGGAAAATCATTATGGCTATCTGAATACGCATAAGAATTTGCAAGATCGATTCCACTAATTTCTGCTAACTCTCGGACTGCGACTGACTTCTGATTTCCATGTAATAAGAGGCCAATCATCTTTCCGGTGTAAACCCCATCTTTTACCTCAACTTTAGTTCCAAGCGCTCCTGTGAAACCTAATCTCTTTGCAATCAAGACAGCCATATCTTGTGGAGCTGCAGTTACTAACCAGACCTCTTCGCCATTTGCCAAATGTTGATTTGCAATTTCAATTGTTCCTTGCCAAAGGGCGGGTGAGACAAACTCATCATAAATTTCGGAGCCAATAGCTTCAATCTCTTTAACGCCATGTCCACCGATGAAGTCACATGCTGCATTCTGAAATTTTGCTATTTCTTCTTGCTTCTCAGCGCCCGTTAAGCGATATCTTAGATTTGCCAGAACAAAGGCTGAAATATCGCGTTTACTAAAGAATCCTCTTTGATACATCCCGCGACCGAGAAAGAAGATTGTTGAACCACGAATAATTGTGTTGTCGACATCAAAGAAGGCAACTCGTTTGCCATGATTCGCCATGACCCAACCTTAGCGTTCAAGTTATGATTGCCTCATGACACGAGCGATTCACGTCTTGCGACACGGAGAGGTTGAGAATCCTGAGAAGATTCTTTATGGGCGTCAACCAGGATGGCGGTTATCTTCTCGTGGCCAAGAAATGGCACAAGCAGTTGCAGATTGGAGTTCAAATTTAGATTTGGGAGCGATACATGCTTCGCCACTTCAACGAGCACAGGAAACTGCAGCCCCGATAGCAGCAAAACATAATTTAAAGATAAAAACTGATGACAATTTAATTGAAGCTGCAAATATTTTTGAAGGTAAGAAATTCGAGTTAGGGAGTGGCGTGCTTAAACACCCAGCGTCGTGGTGGCATCTTCGCAATCCAGCAAAACCTTCATGGGGCGAGCCCTACACCGAACAGATAGCGCGGATGCTTGCAGCAGTCTTTGCAGCGCGTGATGCAGCAAATGGTAAAGATGCGCTAGTTGTTTCTCACCAATTACCAATTTGGATTCTGCGCTCTGCCGTGGAAGGCCGGAGACTTTTACATGATCCAAGGAAGCGAATCTGCACTCTCGCTTCAGTGACCTCTCTACTTTTAGATGACGAAGGAATGATTAGTGGCGTCTCATATTCTGAGCCAGCTAAACATTTGTTACCTACAAAATGAAATTAATTTTTGCGCTCGCAGCAGTTTTAGCACTAACGTCTTGTTCGACTGGTGGGACTTCAAGCAATAGCGAGAGCGCTTATATCTCTGGCGATGGATCTGCAATTGTTCTAAATGAATCAGAGAGAATTAAGGCACCTCAAATGTCTGGTGAAACTCTCGACGGTGGTAATTTCACCTCTACCCTGGGAGTAATAACCGTAGTTAATGTCTGGGCTTCATGGTGCTCACCTTGCAGGGCAGAGGCGCCCACTCTAGAAGAATTTGCTAAGAATAATCCGAAGATCCAGTTTGTTGGAATTTTGACTAGAGACAATTTGAGTTCAGCTCAGAGCTTTGTGGAACGATTTGGGCTTACATATCCAACTCTAATTGATGATGCAGTAATTGCTAGCTTCCGAGGATCACTTCCAGCTAATGCAATTCCAACAACTATAGTGATTGATACAAATGGCCGAGTAGCAGCAAGGATTAGTGGCCAAGTAACAGTTGCCACAATGAAAGATGTATTAGAAAAAGTCTCAGGAAGTGCAGTAAATGTTTGATTTTTTAGTGGATATAATTTTTGATGGCAATCTATTAATAGCATCGGCTGTTGCAATTATCGCTGGTCTAATTTCATTTGCCTCTCCTTGTGTGCTCCCACTTGTTCCTGGTTATTTAGCTTATGCAGCAGGCATGACAGAGGTGAGAAGTAGAGGTCGGGTAGCGCTTGGATCAATTCTCTTCGTTCTAGGATTCTCTACTCTTTTCATTTCCTATGGTGCAATATTTGGTTCACTTGGATCAAAGATTTCAAGTAATTCAACTGCAATTTCTATTGTTCTAGGACTACTGACTATTGCAATGGGAGTAATCTTTTTATTTAATCAGAAGTTTTATCGCTCCTTTAAACCGGTCTGGAAAGTTCGTGCTGGGCTTGCCGGTGCACCGATTCTCGGCTTCCTCTTTGGGGTCGGATGGACGCCATGTATTGGACCAACTCTCGCCGCTGTGCAGACACTTTCATTTCAAGAATCGAGCGCGCTTCGCGGTGCGATCTTAAGTTTCGCTTACTGCATCGGCCTTGGCTTTCCATTCATTCTTGTTGGTGTATTTTTCGATAAATCTAATCGACTAAGAAAATTCATAACCCGTCACGGAAATTATTTGACACTAATTGGCGGCATCTTCCTAATTTTGATCGGTATTTTACAAGTCACAGGTTTATGGGCGGATGCCATGAATTCAATCCGCGGTTATATTTCAGATTTTGCACCGGTGATATAAATGTCCACAAATATTGAGCTTGATGCTCGCTCTTCGTTTCGCTGGTTGTGGCGACAGCTCACAAGCATGCGCACCGCTCTTGTTCTGCTCTTATTATTAGGAGTTGCCGCAATCCCAGGCTCACTATTTCCGCAGCGAACTCAGAATCCACTTGCGGTAAGTGATTACTTTAAGAGCAGCCCTGGAACCGCTAAATTTCTTGATCAACTTCAAATGTTTGATGTGTATAGCTCGCCCTGGTTCAGTGCAATTTATATTCTGCTATTCATCTCGCTAATCGGATGCGTTCTACCAAGATCCTTCGAGCATCTAAAGGGAGCTCGGGCACAACCTTCACTTACCCCGAAGAATTTAAATCGTATGGAGTTCCACACCGAAGCTGCCGAAGGAAGCCTTGATAGCGCCGAAGCTTGGTTACGCAAAAACCGTTTTCGAATAAGAAGAGATGAAAATTCAATTTCGGCTGAGAAAGGTTTCATGCGTGAAACTGGAAACTTGCTCTTTCACCTATCACTTATTTTGATTTTAATCGGAGTTGCATTGGGATCCTTCTTTGGGATGCGAGGCGATGCAATCATCAATGTTGGTGAACGATTTATAAATACCCCTACGTCATATGATGTGATTTCATATGGAAAGCTGCAATCAGGAAATAATCTCACG
>DDMR01000057.1:33542-35261 GCA_002340925.1 Actinobacteria bacterium UBA2541 | reverse complement strand
CTTGGATTTGGGGTGTGTTTTCGTGACCTACCAATAGGTAAGGGCTAATGTCCGTTTCATCTTCCTCCGGCTTGTGCGCCGTGAATGCCCACGGGGTCGCAAACACCCCCGATACCAAAATCAGAAGGGCTCAACCATGCTAGATAGTTATTTCAAAATATCTGAACGTGGCTCAACCGTAGGTCGCGAAGTACGTGGTGGTTTCGTCACGTTCTTCACAATGGCTTACATCGTGGCACTTAACCCGTTGATCATCGGACTTTCAAAAGATGCTGACGGAAAGTACCTCGGAGGTGGCGACGCTCCAAACCTTGCAGCAATTGCTGCAGCAACTGCGTTAATCGCAGGTGTGCTTACAATCTTGATGGGCGTAGTTGCAAACTTTCCACTGGCGCTCGCAACCGGTCTTGGTCTAAACACTTTCGTTGCAGTGAGTATTGCATCGCAAATGTCATGGGCTGATGCAATGGGACTTGTTGTTCTCGAGGGAATCATTATTACCATTCTTGTTCTGACTGGTTTTAGAAAAGCAGTATTCGGTGCAGTTCCTGCACAACTAAAGATCGCAATCTCAGTAGGTATCGGTCTATTTATTGCATTAATCGGATTGGTTGATGCTGGCTTCGTTCGCCGCACAGGAGCTGGCCCAGTGCCAGTAACACTTGGCGATGGTGGAGAGCTTGTTGGCTGGCCAATCGTTGTATTTTGCTTTGGTCTTCTATTGATGATCGGACTTATGGTCAAGAAGGTAAAGGGCGCGATTCTTATTGCAATCGTTGTTTCAACTGCAATTGCGATTGCGATTGAATCGGCATTCAAGATTGGGCCTTTGTTTAATGGCGCAACCGGAGAAGTAAATCCAAAGGGCTGGAACCTAAACGTTCCTGTTATGCCTTCAAGCGTTGTTGATACACCTGACTTCGGACTTCTCGGGCAGTTCAGCCTCTTTGGATCTTTTGAAAGAATCTCACTTGTCGCAGCAATCCTCTTCGTATTCACCCTTTTGCTATCTGACTTCTTCGACACTGTCGGAACAGTTACAGCAATCGGTCATGAATCAGGTTTGATTGATAGCAAGGGCGATGTTCCAAATAACAACAAGATTCTCTTTGTTGACTCAGTGGCTGCAATGGCCGGTGGAGCTGGAAGCATCTCTTCAAATACCAGCTACATCGAATCAGCAGCGGGTGTTGGTGAAGGTGCGCGAACAGGTTTGGCATCAGTTGTAACTGGTGTTCTATTCCTGCTCACCACATTCCTTGCACCACTTGTTGCAGTAATTCCTTACGAAGCAGCAACTCCTGCTCTTGTCGTCGTCGGATTCTTGATGATGGCGCAGATCAAGGGCTTGGATTGGGCTGACTACGGAATCGGAATTCCTGCATTCCTAACAATTATCTTGATGCCATTTACTTACAATATTTCTGTAGGTATCGGCGCAGGATTCGTTTCACATGTTGTGATCCGTATTATCCAAGGCCGTCGTAGCGAAGTTCATCCGCTGCTTCTCTTGGTATCTGGTCTCTTCATGGTCTACTTCTTAAGCTCACCAATTAATACTTGGATTGGCTAATTAAGTAATAGAGAAGTAAAAATAAAGGGCTCGGGGGCAACCTCGGGTCCTTTTTACTTTCTTAGGGTCATTTACGTTGGTTTTGGGAGGGGAATTTAGGGCTTAGAATTCGGACTTACGCCGCGGGGCGTAGCGTAGTGGCTAGC
>DDMR01000057.1:28043-33437 GCA_002340925.1 Actinobacteria bacterium UBA2541 | reverse complement strand
AGGAGCAAAGTGAAAAGCGCAGTCGAAACTCTTTCCCCAACTCGTGTAAAGCTTTCTATTGAAGTTTCATTTGATGAATTAGCTCCACACATTTCAAATGCTTACAAAGCTTTTGGTGAGCGCATCAACATCCCAGGATTCCGCAAGGGCAAAGTCCCACAAGCAATGATTGAACAACGTGTTGGTCGTCCAGCTATTTTGGATGAAGCGATTAATTCATCAATCTCACCTTTTTATGCTGCGGCTTTGAAAGAGCAGAATGTTTTTGTAATTGGTCGCCCAAATATCGAAGTTACTGAATTGGTTGATCGTGAGAAGTTTTCATTTACCGCTGAAGTAGATGTTCGTCCAGAGCTGAAGCTTCCAGATTTTTCAAAGATAACCTTGACCGTCGATGACGTTGTCGTTTCGGATGCAGAAGTAGCAGAGCAAGTTGATGCACTTCGTGCACGTTTTGGAACTTTAACCACGGTTGAGAAGGCTGTTGAAAACGGTGACTTTGTCTCACTTGATTTAGTCGCAACAATAAATGGCGAAGCAGTGGAGGGCGGAACTGCAAATGATCTTTCATATGAAGTTGGCACCAACCGGATGGTTGATGGCTTAGATGAGGCCTTGATTGGTTTGAAGGCAGGGGAGTCAAAGCGATTTGATACCCAACTTGTTGGCCAGAAAGATGACGAGAAGGGTGCAGTGGATGCAACCGTGAAAGCAGTTAAGCACCGCGACCTTCCCGAGTTGAATGATGAGTTTGCAAAACTGGGCTCTGAGTTTGAAACTTTGGCCGAGCTTCGCACTGATATCCAGGTTCGCCTAGAGCGGGTTAAGCATCTCGAGCAAGGTGCCCAAGCAAGAGATCTGCTCGTTGAGAAGTTAATAGCTGAAGTTGAAATCCCGCTTCCAGCGAACATAATTGAAGATGAAGTAAACGATCATTTGGATAAAGAGGGCCGCCTTGAAGATGCCGAGCATCGCAAGGAAGTAACTGAAGAAGTTACTAAGTCACTGACTCAAGAAATCCTCTTCGACAGCATAGTTTCTGCTGAGAGCGTTTCAGTCAATGAGAATGAATTAACCGAGTATTTGATTCGCGCATCCCAGCGATATGGCATGTCCCCAGAGCAATTTATGAAGGAAGTTTCAGATGCTGGCCAAATCACAACCATGGTCGCTGAAGTTTCTAGAGCCAAGGCTCTTGCGGGAGTCTTATCTCGCGTCAAGGTTGTTACAACTTCTGGCAAAGAAGTGAACCTTGAAGAGTTGGCACCAAAGCAAGCTGCTGCGCCACCCGCAGAGTAATTCAGACTCTTTCTCGCAGGGCGAACAGCCCAGGCTAGGTTTTTGCCAATTTGCGGAAGCATTTGGCCCGAAACATTGTTAGTGTCATTACTAGGAATTAAAAAGTTAAACAAACTATCTGGAGGAAGTTGTGGATCTCATTACGCCGCGTCTAGCGGGTTCGGCACCAAGTGGTGGATTAGATGACCAGGTTTATAACCGTCTTCTAAAAGAGCGCATCATCTTTTTAGGCTCAGTTGTTGAAGATTCAATGGCTAACGCAATCTCTGCGCAGTTGCTCTTACTCGCTGCAGAAGATCCAGATAAAGATATTTTCCTTTATATAAATTCACCAGGCGGATCAATCTCGGCTGGTATGGCAATTTATGACACGATGCAATACATCAAGAATGATGTTGCAACAGTTGCGATGGGACTTGCCGCATCGATGGGTCAGTTCTTGCTTTGTGCAGGGGCACCAGGAAAGCGCTACGCACTTCCACACGCGAGAATTATGATGCACCAACCTTCTGGTGGCATCGGTGGAACTGCATCAGATATCAAAATTCAAGCAGAGCAAATGTCATTTACTAAGAAGAAGATGGCTGAGCTAATCTCTTTCCACACCGGACAGAAGGCTGAAACCATCGAAGCTGACTCTGATCGCGATCGCTGGTTTACCGCAGAAGACGCTAAAGAATACGGCTTTGTAGATCACGTCGTGCGTTCAGCAGGGCAAGTATCTGGAAGCGGAGGAACAGCCAAATGATAAATAATCGTTACATACTTCCAACAATTGAAGAGAAAACTTCATATGGCTATAAGCGTTTAGATCCATATACAAAACTATTTGAAGAGCGCATTATTTTCTTAGGTCAAGCTATTGATGACACCGTTGCAAACGATGTTATGGCCCAACTTTTAACTCTGGAATCTATGGATCCAGATCGCGACATCATGATGTATATAAATTCACCAGGTGGTTCTTTCACCGCACTGACTGCAATTTATGACACGATGCAATTCGTTCGCCCAGATGTAATGACAATTTGTTTGGGACAAGCAGCATCAGCAGCAGCAATCCTGCTTGCGGGTGGCGCAAAGGGAAAGCGTTACGCCCTAGAACATGCACGCATCTTGATTCATCAGCCATATAGCGAAGGCGGTGGCCAGGGTTCAGATATTGAAATCCAAGCCCGCGAAATTATGCGAATGCGCGCCTTGCTAGAAGAGATGTTGGTTAAGCACTCGGTAAAGAGCGCAGAAGAAATCACAAAAGATATTGAACGCGACAAGATCCTTACCGCAGCAGAAGCTGTTGAATACGGACTTATCGACCAAGTTATGGTGAGCCGTAAGGCATCTGTGAAATAAAAATTCGCCTATAAGCGAACAGAGTTAGGCTGGGATTTGCCCGCAAGAATCGGGGCGAAGTCCTAGCCTTCTCTTATGAATACGCGCATTGGTGAATCTGGCGATCTCTTGAAATGTTCTTTCTGCGGAAAGACCCAGAAGCAGGTTAAGAAGTTAATTGCTGGTCCTGGTGTTTATATCTGCGATGAATGTATCGAACTTTGTAATGAAATCATTATTGAAGAGCTCGAAGAGACCAGCACGCTTGGCCTTGCCGAACTTCCAAAGCCGCAAGAAATTTATGAATTTCTAGATCAATATGTTGTTGGTCAAGATCGCGCGAAGAAGTCTTTATCTGTTGCGGTCTACAACCACTACAAGCGTGTGCAATCTGGCGAATCAAAGCGCGAAGAATCAATTGAATTATCTAAGTCAAATATTTTAATTTTAGGACCAACTGGTTGCGGTAAAACTCTGCTTGCTCAAACTTTAGCCCGCATGCTTAATGTGCCATTTGCAATTGCAGATGCAACAGCTTTAACCGAAGCTGGCTATGTTGGTGAAGATGTGGAGAACATTCTGCTTAAGTTGATCCAAGCCGCTGATTATGATGTTAAAAAAGCTGAAACCGGAATTATCTATATTGACGAAATTGATAAGGTCGCACGCAAGAGCGAGAACCCATCAATTACTCGCGATGTTTCTGGCGAGGGTGTTCAACAAGCGCTTCTTAAAATTCTAGAAGGAACAACTGCGGCAGTTCCACCTCAAGGTGGCCGTAAGCACCCACATCAAGAATTCTTGCAAATTGATACGACAAATATCCTCTTTATTGTTGGTGGCGCGTTTGCTGGCCTAGAAAAAATCATTGAAGGCCGAAAAGGAAAAGCTGGTGTTGGATTTAATGCAACTCTTCAAAGTGCTGAGGAGAGTGCAGCAAAAGATTTCTTTAGAGATGTTATGCCCGAAGACTTGTTGAAGTTTGGAATGATTCCAGAATTTATTGGGCGTCTGCCAATTCTTACTAGTGTTGAGAATCTTGATCGTCCAGCACTTATGGAAATTCTTACTGAGCCAAAGAATGCATTGGTTAAGCAATATCAGAAGCTATTTGAATTAGATGATGTAGAACTTGAATTCTCACCCGAGGCGCTTGAAGTAGTTGCCGATCTTGCAATGAAACGTGGAACCGGCGCTCGTGGGCTTCGTGCAATTATGGAAGAAACTTTGCTTGGTGTGATGTATGAAATTCCATCTAAACCAGAAGTAGCTAAGGTGATAATTACGCCACAAGTTGTTCTCAAAGAGGAGGCTCCAACATTGGTAAATCGCCCCGCTGGTGGCCCAAAGCGCCAGAGCAAGGCCGAGAAGGGCGATAAGAGTTCAGAAGAGAAGAGCGCTTAATCTAGACTCATCTCCTATGAGCGATGGCAATAAATCTAATAAGAAAGAGTTAGCGGCAAGTTTCACGCCAGCTGATATCGAAGCACCGCTCTATCAAAAATGGTTGCTAGCTGGATATTTCACCGCAGATTCCAAATCAACAAAACCACCATTCACAATTGTTATTCCACCACCAAATGTCACTGGTAGTTTGCATATTGGTCACGCGCTCGATCACACACTTCAGGATGTTTTAATTCGCATGAAGCGAATGAAGGGCTTCGAAGCGCTCTGGCTTCCCGGAATGGATCACGCAGGAATTGCGACCCAGAATGTTGTAGAGAAACAACTTGCTGAAAAAGGTTTATCAAGACACGATCTTGGACGCGAAGCATTTGTTGCAAAAGTTTGGGAATGGAAAGAGGAATCTGGTGGCTTAATTCTTGATCAAATGAAGCGCTTAGGAGATTCGGTTGACTGGTCTCGTGAGCGATTTACAATGGATGCTGGACTTTCTAAAGCTGTTCTTGAAATCTTTAAGCGCTTGTATGACGCAGAATTAATTTATCGTGCCGAAAGAATTATTAACTGGTGTCCAAGATGCTTAACGGCACTTTCAGATATCGAAGTTGAACATAGTGATGATTCTGGCGAATTTGTTCAGGTTAGATACGGGGATGACGAAGTTTCAATAGTTGTTGCTACAACACGTGCCGAAACGATGATGGGGGATGGCGCAGTTGCAGTTCATCCTGATGATCCAAGATATAAAGATTTAGTCGGAAAGAAAGTTCTACTGCCTTTAGTAAATCGAATGATTCCAATCATTGCTGATGAATTAGTAGATCCAGAATTCGGAACTGGCGCCGTGAAAGTTACTGGCGCACATGATCCAAATGACTTTGAGATGGCAATGCGCCACGGAATTGAAATGCCAGTAATCATGAACGAACATGCAGTGATGGCAAATTCCGGAACTAGATTTGATGGAATGGATAGATTCGAAGCGCGAAAGGAAGTTGTAGAAGAACTTCGCAAGTTGGGTCGAATAGTTTCTGAAAAGCGTCCATATATTCACGCGGTTGGACATTGCCAACGCTGTGACACAACTGTTGAACCGCGCCTTTCAAAGCAATGGTTTGTGAAAGTTGCACCACTTGCAAAAGCTGCCGGTGATGCAGTTCGCGATGGTCGAATCAAAATCGAACCAGAAGAGCTAGCACCAAGATATTTTGACTGGATCGATAACATGCACGACTGGTGTATTTCGCGCCAACTTTGGTGGGGACATCAGATTCCGGTTTATTACGGTCCCAATGGCGAAGTATTTGTGTGCGGTCCTGACGATGTTCCACCAGCAGGATTTGTTCAAGATCCCGA
>DDMR01000057.1:25954-27884 GCA_002340925.1 Actinobacteria bacterium UBA2541 | reverse complement strand
TGGTTCTCATCCGGCTTGTGGCCATTTTCAACTTTAGGTTGGCCAGAAAAATCTGATGATCTTGAAAAGTTTTTCCCAACCAGCGTTCTTGTTACCGGATATGACATTCTCTTTTTCTGGGTTGCACGTATGGTTTTACTTGGACTATTTGTCACTGATGGCGTTGCGCCATTCCACACAATCGCGTTACATGGATTGGTTCGAGATCGCTTCGGAAAGAAGATGAGCAAGTCTCGCGGAAACACTGTTGATCCAATTGAGTTTATGGACAAATACGGTTCAGATGCGCTGCGCTTCACTCTTGCCCGAGGAGCAAATCCCGGAACCGATCAAGCAATCGCCGAAGAATGGATTGGTGGTTCTCGAAACTTTGCCACGAAGCTTTGGAATGCATCACGTTTTGCAATTATGAATGGCGCAAACACTGATGGCGAAGTTGCAGCATTTGACTCTTTGAATGCGATTGATCAGTGGATTTTGACACGGCTAGATGAAACCGTGGAATCGGTAGATCAATTATTAGAGCAATTTGAATTCGCTAAGGCCTGTGAAATTATCTACCACTTTGCTTGGGATGATTTATGTGATTGGTATCTAGAACTTTCAAAGGCAACTTTTGCCTCTGGCGGCGATAAGGCAGAGGCTTCTAAACGAGTTTTAGGGCAAGTTTTAGATCAGCTTCTTCGCTTAATGCACCCGATGATGCCATTTATTACTGAAGAACTCTGGTGTTCATTTACCGGTGGCGAAACGCTAGTAACAGCAAACTGGCCAAAAGCTAATCCAGAAAATCGCAGCGAAGCTTCAAAGTTGATTGTTGAACAATTGCAGGATTTAACTACTGAGATTCGAAGATTTAGAAATGATCAAGGCATTAAGACCTCAGCCAAAGTCGGAGCAAACTTTATTGGTTTAGATTCACTCTCAGAGTTTGAGGCTTCACTTCGTCAGGTCTGCCGGATTGAACCAATTACAGGTAGCGCCAGCGCTGCAATTGAAGTTGGTAAAGTAAAAATAGAGTTTGACCTGACCGGTGCAATTGATGTTGTGGCCGAGCGTGCAAGACTTACAAAAGATTTGGCTACGGCAGAGAAGGATCGAGCAACTGCAAAAGTTAAATTAGAGAATGAAGGCTTCATGGCCAAAGCGCCAATCGAAGTTGTCCAGGAAATTAGAGAGCGCCTAACACAAACCAGTGCAGATATTGAAAGTATTACTGCGCAACTAGCCGCACTGCCTACTAAGTAATGGCCACACCCGAAGATTTAGAAGTAATTAAAGTTATCGAAACTGCGCTGATGAAGCGCTGGCCCGAGAACAAAATTGAACCTTCATTGGACCGTATTTCAGCGCTCATCGATGCTTTAGGTTCTCCTCACCTATCGTTTCCAACTGTTCACATCGGTGGAACAAATGGCAAGACCAGCACATCGCGAATGGTGGATGCTTTATTTTCAGAACTTGAATATCGGACTGGGAGATTTACCAGCCCGCACCTAGAGAGCTTTCTGGAACGAATTTCAATCAAGGGTGAATCAATTAGCCCAGCAGAGTTAATCGCAACTTACAACGACATCGCTCTGTATTTGGATTTGATTGATAGTCGAAGCGAGACTCCAATCTCATATTTCGAAGCGATAACTGCAATGGCATTTGTTGCATTTGCCGAACACCCAGTAGATATTGGAATTATTGAAGTCGGAATGGGTGGGGATTGGGACGCAACAAATATTGTGCAGAGCGCAGTGTCAGTATTAATGCCAATCGGTTTAGACCATATGGAGTATCTCGGCGAGACTGTTGAAGAAATTGCTAAGACTAAATCCGGGATTATTAAGCCAGAATCACATGTTGTCCTGGCAGCACAGGAACCAGAGGTTGCTCGAATTCTTTTAGAAAAAGTAGTAGAGAAATCAGCGATTCCATATCG
>DDMR01000057.1:18620-25836 GCA_002340925.1 Actinobacteria bacterium UBA2541 | reverse complement strand
TGCAAGGTATCCACGGTGAATATACTGAAATTTATCTACCACTCCATGGTGCGCACCAAGCGAAGAATGCGGCAATCGCCATCGCAACAGTAGAAGCATTTGTCGGAGTTAAATTAGATGAAGAGCTTGTGCGTTCTGCTTTCGCAAAAGTTGCATCCCCAGGACGCTTAGAAATCTTGCACCGAGACCCAACCGTGATAGTCGACGCAGCGCATAATCCCCATGGCGCAACGGCGTTAGCAGAAACACTTAGAAGTGAATTTGATTTCGAATCTATCTTCTGTGTTCTGGGAATTCTTGGGGAGAAAGATGTAAGGGGAGTATTGAAGGCGCTCGAACCAGTTGTTGATCGATTGGTAGTTACGAAATCAGATTCGCCTCGTGCTCTAGCCGTCTCTCAGTTATTCGAAGAAGCGGTTCAAGTATTTGGAAGTGAACGAGTATATAAAGAGGAAGATTTGAATTCGGCTATCACCTATGCGATGGAGCAGGTAACCTTAATCAACCAAGTAAGTGATGGCGTAAGCGCAGTTGTGATCACCGGATCTGTTGTAACTGCAGGATCTGCACGGGTCATCTTGCGAAAGATTGGTCGATCGGAGGAGAAGTGAGAGTTTTAAGCGCATCTGTTTTAGCAATGGAGGCTTTCGTTATGGCCTTCGCAATCCTTCTGGCTATGGGCGAGAACAGTGGTGCTGTTTTAACCTATGGCGGCATAATCGCGATTTTGCTTCTACTAAATGCCGGCTTAATGAAAAAGAAAATTGGCTGGGTCGTGGGTTCGATTCTGCAGATTGCAATAATTTCTTACGGTTACTTCGTAACTTCGATGTATTTCGTGGGAGCGCTCTTTGCTGGGCTTTGGATCGCCGCCTACGTAGTAGGTCGTAAGGGTGAGGCAATCCGGGCCGAGCTCCTGCGCCAGAAACCCCTTGAATAGACCTTCCAAAAAGAAGGGAATTCTCGGATTAAGAACTTTTGGGCGGCCGCATTAGACTAACGCCCGTGAATTCCCAAAAAATAGAACGCACCCTAATCCTGGTTAAGCCAGATGGCATTGCTCGATCTTTAGTCGGCGAAGTTGTTTCTCGTGTTGAACGCAAGGGATATCAGGTAGTTGGTTTGAAAATGATCACACCGACTCGAGAAATTTTAGCAAAGCATTATGCCGAACATGAAGGCAAACCATTCTATGAACCACTTCTTGAATTTATGTTATCTGGTCCAATAGTCGCAATGATTGCCGAAGGAAATCGTGTGATTGAAGGATTTAGAAAACTAGCAGGAACTACAGATCCAACAACCGCAGAACCTGGAACTATTCGTGGCGATCTTGCTCGCGATCAAGGGACCAAGGTTGTGCAAAATATTGTTCATGGTTCAGATTCACCAGAATCTGCAGCACGTGAAATAGCAATTTTCTTCCCCGAGCTAAATTAATTGAAAGGTCTCAAATGAGCAAAAAGAATCCAAATCGCATGTCATTTATCGGAAGAGATATGGCTGTTGACTTAGGAACCGCAAACACACTTGTTTATGTTCGTGGTCGCGGAATTGTTCTAAATGAGCCAAGCGTTGTTGCGGTCAATCAAGACACTGGCGGAATCCTTGCCGTTGGTCTTGAAGCAAAGCGAATGATTGGGCGCACACCAGGAAATATTGTTGCGATTCGTCCACTCAAAGATGGTGTGATTGCAGACTTTGATACCACCGAGCGGATGTTGCGTTATTTCATTCAGAAAGTGCACCGTCGTCGTTATTTAGCTAAGCCAAGAATTGTTGTCTGTGTTCCATCAGGTATCACCGGTGTTGAACAACGTGCAGTTAAAGATGCTGGCTACGCAGCTGGAGCTCGTAAGGTTTACATCATTGAAGAGCCAATGGCTGCTGCAATTGGTGCCGGACTTCCAATTCATGAACCAACCGGAAACATGGTTGTTGATATTGGTGGCGGAACTACTGAGGTTGCAGTTATTTCACTTGGTGGAATTGTTACAGCGCTATCAATCCGCGTTGGTGGAGACGAACTAGATCAAGCAATTATTGATTGGGTTAAGCGCGAATACTCACTTTTATTGGGTGAGCGGACAGCTGAAGAAATTAAGATGGCAATTGGTTCGGCATATCAACTTCCAGGTGAACCAGATGCTGAAATTCGCGGACGTGACCTGGCAACCGGATTACCAAAAACAATTCGAGTATCTGCCGAAGACATCCGCAAGGCGCTTGAAGATCCAGTTAATCAAATCGTTAACGCCGTAAAGAGCACTTTAGATAAGACCCCACCAGAGCTTGCAAGTGATCTAATGGATCGCGGAATCGTTCTTACTGGCGGCGGCGCACTTCTTCGTGGATTAGATGAAAGACTTCGCCATGAAACTGGAATGCCAGTTCATATCAGCGAGCGTCCACTTCAGGCAGTTGCTGAAGGTTCTGGCAAGTGTGTTGAAGAATTCGAAGCCTTAGAAAAGGTTTTGATCTCTGAACCTCGCCGTTAAGGAGAAAATAAAGTGGCAGTCGGTGGCAATAACCGTTCCCGCCTTCTGCTGGTAATCCTTCTTGTTACTTCACTCTTTTTAATAACTTTAGATCTGCGTGGCGTAAATATTACAAGTAGTTCTCGAAGCGCCACACAATCATTTTTAGCTCCAATCCAACGTGGAGTTTCTGACTTGTTCTCACCTGTCGGCGGCTTCTTCTCAGATATCAAGAATTTTGGCACGACCAAATCTGAGCTGAAGGAACTTAAAGAAGAGAATGCAAAGCTGCGTGAAAAAGTAATTCTCAACGATGACACATTAGGACAGTTAAAGAAGTTAGAAAGCGTCTTAGATCTTGCTGGTCGCGGAAATTATAAAGTTGTCTCTGCTCGGGTAATCGGGAAAGGTAGTTCAGCAACTTTCAGTCAGACAATCACTATTGATGCTGGTTCGAGCGATGGCGTTTTCAAGGATATGACCGTAATCGGCGAACTCGGATTAGTTGGAGTAGTAAAGAGCACAACTTCAACTTCTGCAATTGTTTTACTAATGAGCGATCCAACTTTCCGAATCGGGGTCCGAATCGCGCGAAGCCAGAGCATTGGTGTACTGCTTGGTGAGGGCGACAGCGAATACACCCTGCAGTTACTTGATCCTTCGGGAACTATTGAGAAAGACGATGTTCTTCTCTCGCTTGGAAGCGATAACAACAAACCGTTTGTGCCGGGAGTTCCAGTTGGGTTTGTTAAGTCGGTAAAGAATTCTCGCCTTACTCTGACCCAAGAAGCGGTTGTTAGTAGTTATTCGAACCTTGGAAGCATCGGCGTAGTTTCAGTAATTATTTCAAGTAAAAATGGTGGACCGAAAGATGCCCTAATTCCAACACCAAGGCCTACTCCAACTAAAACAATTTATGTAACAGCGCCACCAATGGTGGATACAGCTACGACGACTGGAAGCGAGGAGAACAATTGAGCTGGAGTCGAGTCGGGTTTAGCTCCGTATTATTGCTCTTTTTCTTTGTGGTTCAAGAGGCAGCAATATCAAAGATAAATTTTCCCATAGCTGGATTCTCACTTTATCTCTGTGTTGTTCTCGGCCTAATGGCTCTTGAAGATCGATTTGGCGCAATCTCTTTTGGTTTCATTGCAGGGATAGTTTTAGATTTCTCACCTTCATCAGATTCGCCTTTTGGAAAATGGGCGCTGATTCTCACAATCATTGGTTATCTCTTTTCACGCAACCGAGAGAGCATTGGTGATTTCACTGAGCGGCCAATGGCTTTTGTTCTCCTTGTGACAGCCGGAGCAACAATCAGCCTAATTATCTTCTTAATTATTGGGCTAATTCTGGGCGAAAATAATGGCAGCATCCTTAATAATTTGAAGACAATTTTTGGGAATGGAATTTGGACTTTACTATTCTCTTCAATCCTACTTCCGATAATTGTTAAATTGCGATCCTTAACTTTAACTTCAAGAGAGCGAATATGAGTCTTCGCTCTAGATTAAATCTGGTAATCGTTCAAGCCCTAATTATTTCTCTCATGCTTGCGCTAGCTGGACGGCTTTTCTATCTTCAAGTGGCTGATGGTTTAACTTATCAAGATGCGGCTCTAAGTATTCAAAGCCGGGATGTAGTAAACCCAGCTATTCGTGGTGCGATAGTTGATAGCTCTGGAATCCCACTTGTAATGGACCGCCCAGGATTGGTTATCTCAGCAGACCGAAGCACTCTGGATAAATTGCCAGATAAAGGTTCTGCAGTTTTGGCCCGGGTTGCAAAGTTGGTAGGAAAGACTTCAGGGAATGTTTATGTCACAACGCGTCTCTGCGGTGAATTACCAGCAAGTCAGAGTGCTGGATGTTGGAAGGGAACTCGGTTCCAACCAATTCCAATCACCAGAACAGCTACAACAGAGCAAGCGCTTAAAGTTTTAGAGAACTCTGAGTTATTTCCAGGCATAAGCGCGCAATCAGTTCCAGTTCGCAGTTATCCCGGATTGGCTGGAGAGAATGGTGCTCATGTTCTTGGATATGTGGGCTCGGTAGATGAGGATGATTTAGCCGATTTAAGTAAGAACTATTATCGGGAAGAAACTATTGGTAAAGATGGCTTAGAGCTTCAGTATGACAATTTCTTACGTGGTAAGGCCGGTATAAAAACAGTTATTGTTGATCGCAAAGAGTCTGTAACAAAACAAGCGGTGAGCACGCAACCAGTTCCTGGATTTAACTTGGTAACAAATCTAGATGCTACATTGCAGGCGGCAACCGAAGAGGCTCTGCAGACTTCAGTTCTAAGAGCTAGATCACTTGGTGGTCGGGCTGATGGTGGAGCTGCGGTTGTCATGGAAGTAAATAGTGGAAAAGTTTTAGCACTTGCCTCCTATCCAACTTATGATCCAAATATTTGGCAGGTAGGCCTAACCCAGAAGCAAGCAAATAATTTATTTGGCGAAAGTTCTGGTGTTCCCGCATTGAATCGCCCACTTCAAGGAATGTATGCACCAGCATCTACATTTAAATCTGTCTCTGTTGTTGCCGCTATGAATGCCGGATATGACATGAATGCGCTCTATAAATGCCCCGCTAAATTGTTGATTGGTGATCGCGAATTCGCAAACTTTGAAACAAATTCGCAGGGAACAATTAATATGAAGCGCGCTGTCGCAGTTTCATGTGACACTATCTGGTATCAAATTGCCTACGACGAGTGGGTTCGAGACGGCGGACTTTCACCTAAATCCGGCTTAAACGATTATTTCTTTACTGCCGCTCGAGGTTTTGGTTTAGGCAAAACAACTGGAATCGATCTCCCGAGCGAAGCTTCCGGTCGACTTCCTGATCGAGCCTGGAAAGAGCGCGTATATAAAGAGAATAAAGATTTCTACTGTAATTTTAAAACCAGAGCTAAGAAATCGGATCTAACTCCCTTTCTAATTGAGATCGCCCGCGAAAATTGTTTAGATGGAAATATCCTCCGAGCCGGAGACGCGGTCAACTTTTCAATTGGCCAGGGCGATACTTTGATGACGCCAATACAAATGGCCCAGATGTATGCAGCGATTGCAAATGGCGGCACCATGTATAAACCACAAGTTGCCAGAGCTATTGTGAAACCAAATGGTCAGGTGGTAAAAGAATTTAAGTCTGAAGTTACTGCCACCAATGTTCTGTCAAAGAAATCAAGCAAGTTTTTGCGCGAAGCACTTCGCGCAGTTGTCACAGAGGGAACAGCAGCAGGTGCATACTCTGGATTTCCAGTGGAAATTGCAGGGAAAACTGGAACTGCTGAAGATAAGGGATTGAATAAAGATGGCACAGAAAAGGGAGATACCGCATGGTTCGCATCATTTGCGCCAGCGACAAATCCAAAATATGTAGTTGTAATGGTTATCAGCCAAGGTGGTTTTGGCGGATCAATTTCTTCAGTGGGAGTTAGAGATATTTATGCCGCGCTCTTCGGAGTATCTGGTGGCAAAGTAGACCCAGAAAAAGAAATATTCCCAAATGGCGTTCCTATCAATTTACCCATAGTGGACCCAAAGAACGCTAAATTGGTGAAGCCATGAGCATCTATTCAAATCATAGAAGACGCGATAAATTCCGCGAGAATTTTGGGCAGTTCGATCGCATCCTAACTTTCTCGGTTGCCGCGCTTTTAATTATCGGAACCCTTCTGGTTTATGCAGCTACAAGAAATTGGTTTGCCGCGCAAGGACTTGATCCGGAATATTATTTAAAGCGCCATGTAGTAAATATTTTAATTGGTGGCCTGCTTGCTTATGGCACCACGCTTATTGATTATCGATTACTTCGAGCATATACCCCGATAGTTTGGGGACTTGCAGTTATTGGATTAATTATTGTTTTGATTCCTGGATTGGGAAGTGAAATCAATGGAGCGCAAGCGTGGATCTCCTTTCCTGGTGGTTTCCAAATCCAACCTGCGGAATTAGCAAAAATTGCAATCATTGTGGGAATTTCAATGATCTTGGCAGAGAAGCGCGATTCTGATGCAAATCCAACCGATCAAGATGTGCTCAAGGCCCTTGCAATCGCGGCAGTTCCGATTGTTCTAATTTTGTTGCAGCCGGATCTGGGAACCGTTGTAATTATTAGCGCTGCTGTTGTTGCAATGATAGGAACATCTGGCGCACCATCTAGATGGGTAGTCGGATTACTTCTACTTGCTGTTGTTGGTGGATTTACTGCAGTCAAGGCTGGAATAGTTGATGAATATCAAGTTGCAAGACTTCAATCATTCGTCGATCCATCCGCAGATCCGCAAGCGACAGGATATCAACTTCGACAGTCGAGAATCACAATTGGTTCAGGTGGAATTCTGGGCAAGGGACTCTTTGATGGCCCGCAAACAAATGGCCGATTTGTTCCAGAACAACAGACTGACTTTATATTTACAGTTGCTGGTGAAGAGTTAGGTTTCCTAGGGAGTGGTTTTATTCTGCTGCTCTTTACAATTTTCTTTATGCGGGCTTTCACAATTGCTAAGCGAACGGATGATTTATTTGGACGGTTAGTTTGTGTTGGAGTTATTGCCTGGTTTGCATTTCAGACATTTGAGAACATAGGAATGACAATGGGCTTGGTCCCGATGACCGGGGTGCCTTTGCCCTTTATGTCTTATGGCGGCTCGAGTATGTTTGCGAATTTGATCGGCCTAGGCTTGATTCAAAACGTCCACCTCCGTACCAGATAGCACCAGATAGCACC
>DDMR01000057.1:0-18533 GCA_002340925.1 Actinobacteria bacterium UBA2541 | reverse complement strand
TAGCACCAGATAGCACCAGATAGGCCAGAGCTAAATAATTCCCGCATAAGCGTGTGCAAAGTTGGTCTTTCCTCAGATTTTAGGTAATACTTTCTCTTAGTATTTCGCGCTCCGAGCGGCCTCAAAGAACTTGAAGGCCTTAATTTCTCGAGGTAGCAGCAGATGCAAAAGCTTTCAAAAGGAAGTTTTACCAAGATTTAGTATTTAGATGAGGATTTAACGTTATGGCTATAGTGCCAAAGGGCGCGCGCAAGCGTGCAAGCAAGAAATCTGCAGGTAAATCTGCAGTAAAAAATGAAGCAGAAGCAGTTGAAGTAGCAGAGACTGAAACAAAAGCTACGAAGAAATCTGCAGTTGCAAGCATTCCAGTTCCAATGTTTCAGGCTGCGCCAGAAGCAGTAGCGCCTAAGAAAGTTAAGGCTAAAGCTGAAGTCGTTGAGCCGGTTGAATCAAGTGAAGAGTCTGATTCTGATTCAAATTCTCGTCGCCGTCGTCGTGGTGGAAGAGGTCGCCGTCGTAGTGGTCGCGATACCGATGAAACAAATGTAGATCGCGATTCCGATACCGATGAAGAGCTAGATGTCGGAGATATTTCAGAAGCTAGTGAAGATTCACCAACAGGTCCTCGCCGTCGCCGTCGTCGCCGTGCAAAGGGAGATGGCGTTACACCTGGTGAGACCATTGAAGAAGATGGCGTTATAACAGTTGTAAAAGTTAGGGAACCTCGAGAAGCAAGAGAACCTAGAGAACGTAAAGTTCGTGATGATCAAGGAACTCGTTCAGATCGACCAGATCGTGGTGGTCGCAACCGTAGCCGCAATGATCGTGGAAACCGAAACCGTATTGATCGCGAGCCAAGAGATTTCGTTCGCCGTCGCGGAACTGTAATAACTGAATCTGAATATTTAGCTCGCCGTGAAAACGTTGATCGCCAGATGTTGGTTCGCCAAGCTGGAGACCGCACCCAAATTGCGGTTCTTGAAGACAAAATCATGGTCGAGCATTATGTGAATAGAAATAGCAATATTTCATATGTCGGAAACGTTTATCTTGGAAAAGTCCAGAACGTTCTACCATCCATGGAAGCTGCATTCGTTGATATTGGCAAGGGACGTAACGCTGTTCTTTATGCCGGTGAAGTTAATTGGGATACTGCAGGATTAGCAGATGGTGCGCCTCGTAAAATTGAACATGTATTAAAGACTGGTCAATCTGTTCTGGTTCAGGTAACTAAAGATCCAATTGGGCAGAAGGGTGCAAGACTTACAAGTCAGATCTCACTTCCTGGTCGCTATTTAGTTTATGTTCCAAGTGGCGAAATGAGCGGTATCAGCCGTCGTCTGCCAGATCAAGAGCGTTCACGCTTAAAAACAATTCTTAAGAATTTGATTCCAGATGATGCTGGAGTAATTGTTCGAACCGCATCAGAAGGTGCATCCGAAGAAGAGCTCGAGCGCGATGTAATTCGCTTAAAGGCGCAATGGGAAGATATTGATAAGAAATCAAAAGAATCTGGCACAAATGCGCCAGCACTTCTCTACTCAGAGCCGGATTTAACAGTCCGAGTCATCCGTGACATTTTCAATGAAGATTTTGACAAGTTAATCGTTCAAGGAGATCAAGCCTGGGATGACATCAATAATTACCTTGGCCACATTGCGCCAGAACTAACGGCAAAGATTGAAAAATGGACCGGAACTCGCGATCTCTTTGTTGAGAATCGCATTGAAGAACAACTTGCCAAGGCTTTTGATCGCAAGGTATATCTGCCATCAGGTGGATCTCTGGTTATCGATCGCACTGAAGCGATGATTGTTATCGACGTCAATACCGGTAAATTCATTGGTAAGGGCGGAAACCTAGAAGAGACAGTCACCAAAAATAACTTGGAAGCTGCCGAAGAAATTGCCCGCCAACTCCGTCTACGCGATATGGGGGGAATTGTTGTAATTGACTTTATCGATATGACACTTGAATCAAATAGAGATTTAGTTCTGCGTCGCTTAATTGAGTGTTTAGGACGCGATCGCACCAAGCATCAAGTTGCTGAAGTGACTTCTCTTGGTCTAGTCCAAATGACCCGTAAACGTGTTGGTCAAGGATTGATCGAAGCTTTCTCTACTACTTGCGAAAGTTGTGGTGGTCGAGGAATTCATATTCACTCCGAGCCAGTAACTAAGGTTGCACTCGATAAAGATATGGAACAACGTTATGTGCCACAGGTTCATGAAGAAGAGACCGAACCGGTTGATTCAGTAGAAACCGAAGAAGTAGCTGAAATAGTTGAGGTCGCCGAAGTAAAAGCCCCAGCCCAGAAGCGTCGTCGTCGGGCAGTTAGCACGGGTGTGATTACGCCCGAATAGGGCCGTTTGAGCCAGTTCTGGTCAGTTTGACCGCAAGGCCAGGCGCTCCGTATCCTTACTCCCTGCTAGTTTCCTGGCTGATTAATTAAAGGTTTATCAAAAGTATTTGGAAAGGTGTCACCGTGTATGCGATTGTAAAAGCAGGCGGCCGTCAAGAGAAGGTTGCCGTTGGCGACACAGTTATTGTCGATCGCATCGATGCAAAAGCCGGTGCAGCTGTTTCATTCCCAGCGCTACTAGTTGTTGAAGGCGCAACAGTTACTTCTGACGCTAAGGCACTTGCTGGCGTAAAAGTAACTGGCGAAATTGTTGAAGAACTTAAGGGTCCAAAGATCGACATCCTTCGTTACAAGAACAAGACCGGCTACCGCCGTCGTCAAGGTTTCCGTTCCCAACTTACGCGCGTGAAGATCACCGCGATTACGAAATAAGGCAGGCGAATAACAAATGGCAAGTAAAAAGGGAGTCTCCTCAACCCGTAACGGTCGCGATTCGAATGCGCAGTATCTCGGAATCAAGCGTTACGCAGGTCAGATTGTTAAGAGCGGAGAAATCTTGGTTCGCCAACGCGGAACAGTTTTTCACCCAGGACAAAATGTAGGAATCGGTAAGGACGACACACTGTTTGCACTATCTGCAGGCGAAGTTGCTTTCGGTCGCGCTCGCGGTCGCAAAGTTGTAAATATCGTTCCCGTAGCTGTAGTCGCCTAACCCGCGGTTAATTTTTTGCGGGCCCGCGACAAGCGGGCCCGCATTTTTATTTATAAAGGAAAAGAATTTTATTAGGAGAGGAGAAGTTAAATGGCAACATTTGTTGATCGAGTAACTCTCCATGCATCCGCCGGCAGTGGTGGCGATGGTTGCGTCTCTATTCACCGCGAAAAATTCAAACCACTTGGTGGCCCAGATGGCGGCAATGGTGGACGCGGCGGCGATGTAATTCTGATCGTCGACCAAGACACAACAACACTTTTGGATTTTCACCATTCACCACATCGTCGTGGAACAAATGGCTCATTAGGTTATGGCGATTACTGCAATGGTAAAGAGGGTAAAGATTTAATTCTTCATGTTCCTAACGGAACTGTTATTAAGGATTCAACTGGAACAGTGCTTGCAGATTTAGTTGGATTTGGAACACGCTTTATTGCTGCCCAAGGCGGTAAAGGTGGACTTGGAAATGCTGGGTTAGCTTCATCGAAACGTCGTGCCCCAGGCTTTGCACTTAAAGGCGAGCCAGGTGAAGAACGCACACTTACTCTCGAATTAAAGAGCGTTGCAGATATTGGTTTAATCGGTTTTCCTTCAGCCGGAAAATCATCACTGATTGCATCGATCTCTTCTGCAAAACCAAAGATTGCGGATTATCCATTTACAACACTTGCGCCAAACCTTGGTGTTGTTCAAGCCGGTGATACTCGCTTTACGGTTGCTGATGTTCCAGGACTTATTCCTGGTGCTTCAGAAGGTAAGGGTTTGGGCCTCGAATTCTTGCGTCACGTTGAACGCTGTGCAGCACTTGTTCATGTTCTTGACTGCGGAACTTTAGAAACCGATCGCGATCCAGTTAAAGACTTCGACATCATTGAAGAAGAACTTTCGCACTACGGCGGCCTTTCCGAGCGCCCACGTTTAATCGCACTAAATAAAGTGGACTTACCAGATGGAAAAGCAATGGCCGATATGGTGCAACCAATCTTGGAAGAGCGCGGATACCAGGTCTATCAAATTTCTGCAGCCTCACATATTGGTTTAACCGAACTTAACTATGCAATGGCTCGTATTATCCAAGAGGCTCGTAAAGCTGAAGCTCTTGTTGAAAAAGCGCGAATTGTTCTTCGTCCAGTTGCTGTTGGAAATTCTCAATTTTCAGTTACTGCAAATGCCGACGGTTCATTCACTGTTCTTGGTGACAAACCAGTTCGTTGGGTCAAGCAGACTGATTTCGGTAATGCTGAAGCAATTGGTTACTTGGCAGATCGCCTAGCAACTTTGGGTGTTGAAAAAGAATTGTTTAAAAAAGGTGCAAAGGCCAAAGATGAAGTTCGAATTGGTGAGGGCGATAACGCTGTAATTTTTGATTGGGAACCTTCCATCGAAGCGGGCGCTGAATTACTTGCAGGCCCTCGTGGCGGCGATCTTCGTCTGGAATCACCATGGGCCGGTCGCTACGTCGAAGATTTAGTTGATGATCAATTAAGCGAAGATGAAATTGCGATGCAATGGGAATACAACACCGAGAATCCAAAAGATCCACGGATAGTTGTGGAAGCAAATTCCGAGGAAAAGTAATGGATGCCAAACGCATAATTGTTAAAGTTGGTTCTTCAACGCTGACTGGAAGCGCTGGAACCTCGCTAAATAGCGCAGCAGTTGCACAGCTGGTTGATGTAGTCGCAAATCTAAAGAGCCAAGGCCGAGAAGTAATCATTGTGACCTCAGCTGCAATTTCTGCAGGCATGGCGCCACTCGGATTAACCGAACGTCCAACAGATCTTGCAACCCAACAAGCTTCTGCATCCGTCGGCCAGGGCTTATTGATTGCTAAATACAGTGCCGAATTCGCCCGTCACAATATTGTGGCTTCTCAGGTTCTTGTAACCGGCGATGATTTAACGCGTGACTTACATAAAGAGAATGTGAAGCGCACTTTAAATCGCTTACTTGAACTTGGGGTTGTCCCAATCATCAATGAGAACGATTCGGTTGGAACCGAGGAAATTCGCCTTGGCGATAACGATCGTCTTGCAGCCTTAGTTCTTCAACTAATCGGCGCAGATTTATTGGTCCTAGTTTCGGATATCGATGCTCTTTATGATGCGCTACCAACGCAAGCTGGCGCGAATCGAATAGCAAAAGTTTCAAACTTTGCGGATTTAGCCGAGATAGAAATCGGTGGTGTAGGTGCTTCAGGTGTTGGCAGTGGGGGAATGGTTACAAAGATTCAAGCTGCCGAAATTGCAACATCATGTGGTGCCAACATGCTACTCACAGATTTAGCACATCTGGGTGATGCGCTTTCAGGCAAAGATGTGGGAACGCTCTTTACCTCTAATTAAGTTTGTTTGATACCTCAAGTAACACATTTGCAGTAGCCACAGTCTCGTCCATTCCCGTTGGGTTATCCGAAAGTTTTACAATCACTGTTCTGGTTTTTGGATTCATAAAAATATATTGCCCATGCAACCCCTCGGCTTGGCTGATGCCTGGGAAGGGATGCCAGACAAATGCGCCATATCCCCAATTGTTATCTAGCGTCGTAACTGGAGTTGTCATTCGCTTTAGCCAAACTGGATCAATAATCTGTTTTGCACCAGCTTGGCCGCCATTAATTACCGCTAGTCCTACTCGCGCATAATCTCTGGCAGTTGCATTAAAGCAACAGAATGTTTTCTCAGTTCCACCAACGCGATCAACATTCCAAGTAGCCGGATACTTTGCACCAATTGGCTTCCAGACATTTTCGCTGAAGTAATCTGCAATCTTCTCGCCAGTAATCGCCTTAATTATCATTCCGAGCATCATGGTATCCACGCTTCGATATTCGGATTTCGAACCTGGCTCGAATGCCATCTTGCGATTGTTCTTCATAAACCAATCGATATCTGTAGTTGCATACATCTGTGCTATAGCGACGCCCCAGCCTGCTGGGCCAGTTGGATAATTGTCAGAGACGCCGACACCGCTCTGCATATCCAGAAGTGTTTGGACTGTCACGCGATCAAATGAAGTGCCAGTCTTTAGCTCTGGAAAGAACTTAATAAATTTATCGCTCTCTTTTAATTTTCCTTGGGCAATTAATTGTCCAGCAATAATCGCAGTCATTGTTTTTGCAACGGAGTATGAAGGAAGTTGCGAGGTTTCATTGAACCCGGTCTTGTAATACTCGTAAGTGATAACACCATTTCTTACCAATAGAAATGCATTGGTATTTGTGCGATCTAAGAATTCTTGCCACTTGATTTGCTTGCCCTTCCAGGCGACAGTGTCCGGAGTTGCTTCAGTGCTTGTTGGCCAGGCGATTGGATTGTCTGAAGGATTTATCGTGTGCCACGGCATCAAGGTAGGTGTTTTAGATGCAGGGGCTAAGCCGAGTTTTATTGTTGCTATTGGATTTGGATAATGAACAAATCTCAAAAAGCCGGTAAGGGCAACAGCCAAAGCAATAAGAACAATGACGGTATTTCGTAGCACTCGCAATAAACGTCTCATGAGAGAAGGGTAAGAGGCTCTAGGCTAGGAACATGGAAGCCACTGCGATGATTGCCGAATTAGCTGATAAAGCTAGGTTGGCTGCGCGCACGCTGATTGCTGCAAGTGATGGCGATCGAGTAGAAGTGCTAAATCGAATTGCAGAAGAGTTAAGTGCAAGTGAAGTTGAAATCTTGGCGGCAAATTCTGCAGATATGGCGAACGCGGTGAAAGATGGAATGGCTGAATCTATGCAGGACCGACTTTTGCTTACTGCAGCACGCGTTGCGGGAATGGCAGATGGTGCAAGACAAGTTTCTAGAATTCCGAGTCCGCTTGGAAAAACACTTCGCGAGAGCACCTTAGAAAATGGATTACACCTAAAGCAGATCACCGTTCCATTTGGTGTGGTTGGAATGGTCTATGAAGCACGCCCCAATGTAACTGTTGATGCTGCAGTAATTTTACTGATGTCCGGAAATGCTGCTTTGCTTCGAGGTTCTTCAAGTGCTGCAAATAGCAATCAAGTTTTAGTCACTGTCATGCGCCGGGCACTAGCTAAAACAAATATTTCACCTGATGTAATCCAGCTTGTGCCATCCGATGATCGATCTACAGTTGCAGCTTTATTGCATGCTCGTGGCAAAGTCGATCTAGTAATTCCACGGGGGAGCGCAGCACTTATTCGCACGGTTGTCGATGATTCAACTGTTCCAACAATCGAAACTGGTGCGGGTGTTTGCCATGTTTATGTTGATAGCGAAGCGGATTTAGCTAAAGCGCTTCCAATTGTTATAAATTCAAAGACGCATCGACCAAGTGTCTGTAATGCTGCCGAAACTTTGCTGGTCCATGAAAGTGTTGCTGTTGGGTTCTTGCCAACAGCACTTGCGGCTTTGCGCGAAGCAAAAGTTAAGTTGAATGTTGATGCTGCAGTAGCAAAAATTGCGCAAGCAAATAATCTTGATGTCAGTATCGCTAACGAAGCTAATTGGTCTACGGAATACAATGCGCTAGAAATGAATGTTGCGATAGTTCCTAGTTTGCTTGCGGCATCGGACCACATTGCTAAATATGGAACAAAACATACTGAAGCAATTGTGACCGAGTCTGAGGCGAATGCTGCAAAATTTATTGCACTAAGTGATTGCGCTGCAGTTATGGTGAATGCATCCACAAGATTTACTGATGGCGAACAAATGGGCTTTGGCGCAGAGATCGGGATCTCAAATCAGAAGCTGCATGCCCGCGGTCCAATGGGGTTAGAGCAAATGACCACAACCACTTGGATTGTTACTGGCTCTGGCCAGATTCGCGCATAATTTCAATTTATTAGTAGGCACTGGCTCACGATAAGGTTCGACCATGGCCGCAATTTCTCGCGATGATGTCGCACACCTTGCAAAGCTGGCCCGAATCGAAATGACACCGGCCGAACTTGATCACATGGCGAGCGAGTTAGAACAAATCCTTGGAGCAGTGAAGCGAGTCCAAGAAGTAGCAACATCAGATATTGCACCGACTTCACACCCACTTTCGATGTCAAATGTTTTCCGTGACGATGTTGTCAAACCTAGCCTGACAAATGAGGAAGCACTTTCAGGAGCGCCTGCTAAAGCTGATGAGCGTTTCAAGGTTCCTCAAATTCTTGGTGAAGAATGACAAATATTCATTCAACAGCCGCCGATATGGCTAGCGCACTTGCCGCAAAAGAAATCTCTTCAATAGAACTTACAAAGCAACATTTAGATCGAATCGCTTCGGTCGACGGCAAGATAAACGCATTTCTACATATCGATAACGCTGGCGCTTTAGAACAGGCTGAAGCTATCGATAAGAAGCGAGCAAGTGGCGAAAAACTTTCACCGCTAGCAGGAGTCCCAATTGCAGTTAAAGATATTCTGGCGCAAAAAGGAATTCCAACCACAGCTGGATCAAAGATTCTTGAAGGCTGGCGCCCACCATATGACTCAACTGTTGTTGCAAAGTTAAAAGCGGCAGGCGTTGTAATTCTTGGTAAAACAAATATGGATGAATTTGCGATGGGTTCATCTACTGAAAATTCAGCATATGGCACAACACAAAATCCTTGGGACTTAACCAGAACACCTGGTGGATCAAGCGGTGGATCAGCAGCAGCCGTTGCCGCATTTGAAGCACCACTTGCAATCGGAACCGATACCGGTGGATCTATCCGCCAACCTGCAGCACTAACTGGAATTGTCGGAGTCAAACCAACTTATGGCGCAGTTTCTCGCTACGGAGTTGTTGCATATTCATCAAGCCTTGACCAAGTAGGACCTTTTGCCCGAACTGTTTTGGATACCGCACTTCTTCATGAAGCTATTGCTGGACATGATGAACGTGATTCAACAAGTATCAACGCACCCGTTCCACAAGTTGTTACCGCCGCAAAACGCCTTGATGTTAAGGGAATGAAGATTGGTGTTATCAAAGAGTTAAGTGGTTCAGGTTTCCAGGCCGGAGTAAGTGCGCGCATCGCAGAGTCAATTGAACTTTTAGTTGCAGCTGGCGCAGAAATTGTTGAAGTCTCTTGTCCAAACTTTGAATATGCACTTGCTGCTTATTATTTGATTGCACCATCCGAAGCTTCATCAAACCTAGCTCGCTTTGATTCAATGCGATACGGCCTACGTGTTGGTGATGATGGAAGCAGAGGCGCGGAAGAAGTCATGAGCGCTACTCGTGAAGCTGGTTTTGGCAAGGAAGTTAAGCGCCGAATCATTCTTGGAACATATGCTCTTTCATCTGGTTATTACGATGCATATTACGGATCAGCGCAGAAAGTTCGCACTCTTGTAAAGCAAGATTTTGATAACGCATTTGCTAAAGCAGATGTCTTGATTTCTCCAGTAACCCCAACTACCGCATTTAAAATTGGCGAGAAGAGCGATGATCCGGTTGCAATGTATTTGAGCGATATCGCAACCATCCCAGTAAACATGGCTGGTATTGGTGGCATGAGCCTTCCAGTTGGACTTGCAGATGAAGATGGACTTCCTGTCGGCCTACAAATCATGGCACCAGTTATGCAAGATGATCGTTTTTATCGTGTTGGCGGAACGCTAGAAGCGGCGCTTCTATCTAAGTGGGGCCAGCCAATACTTTCGAAAGCGCCAGATTTAGCGGTGCAAAAATGACACTTGATTACAAAGCTGCAACCGAAAAATATGAGCCAACACTTGGCTTAGAAGTTCACGTTGAATTAAATACAAATTCCAAGATGTTCTGCTCTTGTGCAACTGAATTCGGTGCATCACCAAATACCCAGACCTGCCCAGTTTGCTTGGGACTTCCAGGTGCGCTTCCGGTTGTAAATGGAAAAGCAATCGAGAGCACAATCTTGATTGGCCTTGCACTTAACTGTTCAATCGCGCCATACAGTCGCTTCGCCCGTAAGAATTATTTCTATCCAGATATGCCTAAGAACTTTCAGACATCACAGTATGACGAACCAATCTGTGTCGATGGATATCTAGATGTCGAAATTGAAACTGATGAAGGCCCAAAGGTTTTCCGAGTAGATATTGAACGCGTTCATATGGAGGAGGACACCGGTAAATCACTTCACGTTGGTGGTTCGACTGGTCGAATCCATGGCGCAGAATATTCGCTACTTGATTACAACCGTGCTGGTATTCCATTAGTTGAAATTGTTACTCGCATAATTCCGGGCACTGGAAAATATGCACCGCAAGTTGCCCGCGCATATGTGACTCAACTTCGTGACATTCTGCGCTCACTAGGTGTCAGCGATGTAAAGATGGAACAAGGATCGCTTCGTTGTGATGCCAACGTCTCACTTGCACCTATCGGAAGCGGATTGCTCGGAACCCGAAGTGAAACTAAGAACGTTAACTCACTCCGTTCTGTCGAACGTGCTTTGACTGGTGAAATCGAACGTCAAGCTAATCGCCTTGAAGCCGGCGAACGCATTATTCAAGAGACCCGACACTTCTTAGAAGAGAGTGGACTTACACGTCCGGGTCGTTCAAAAGAGCAGGCCGAGGATTACCGTTATTTCCCAGAGCCAGATTTAGTTCCAGTAACTCCAGATGCAAAGTGGATTGAAGAACTTCGAGCAAAGTTGCCAGAAAATCCTGCTGATCGCCGCAAGCGTTTGCAGAAGGAATGGAACGTTCCGGATTCAGAGATGAATTCGTTAATCAATGCCGAACTTGTTGATGTTGTTGAAGAGACAATCAAACTTGGCGCCGAACCAACACGTGCACGCACTTGGTGGCTTGGTGAGATCTCACGCCTTGCAAACGAGAAAGAAGTCGCACCTACCTCACTTATCTCTACTGCATTTGTTGCAGAGATAATTGCTTTAATAACTAGCGGAGACTTAACCGACAAACTAGCCCGCCAGGTTGTTGAAGGCGTGGTTAATGGTGAGGGCTCACCGAAGGATGTAATTGAGAAGCGTGGGCTAAAGGTGGTTTCTGATGATTCTGCGCTCATGGTTGCAATCGAAGCAGCTATTGCGGCGCAACCAGATACTGCTGAGCGCATCCGCGGTGGAAATATTCCGGCAGCAGGCGCGCTAATCGGTGCGGTAATGAAAGCCACCGGTGGTCAAGCCGATGCTTCTAAGGTTCGTGAATTATTATTAAAACACCTAGGTCAGGGATAGGAATCTCGATGAGCAACAACATGAAGCCACGTTCAGGTTTAGTTACTGATGGAATAGAGCGGGCACCAGCTCGTGGAATGTTGCGCGCGGTTGGAATGAAAGATGAAGATTTTGCTAAACCACAGATTGGTATCGCCTCATCTTGGAATGAAATTACTCCTTGCAATCTCTCATTAGATCGCTTAGCGAAAGCATCGAAAAAAGGTGTTATTGAAGCCGGTGGCTTCCCAATGCAATTCGGAACTATTTCAGTTTCAGATGGAATTTCAATGGGCCACGAAGGAATGCACTTCTCGTTGGTGTCCCGCGAAGTAATTGCAGACTCAGTCGAAACTGTTATGCAAGCCGAACGTTTAGATGGAATGGTTACATTTGCTGGTTGCGATAAATCACTTCCTGGAATGATGATGGCTGCTGCACGTATCGATGTTGCGTCTGTATTTGTTTATGCCGGAACAACTTTGGCCGGATCTGTAGATGGTAAAGATGTAACAATCATTGATGCCTTTGAAGCGGTTGGTGCATGTGCACGCGGACTTATTTCAGAAGAGCAAGTAGATAAAATTGAACGAGCAATCTGCCCAGGTGAAGGTGCTTGTGGCGGTATGTATACGGCAAACACAATGGCTGCAATTGGTGAAGCACTTGGCCTCTCACTTCCAGGTTCTGCTTCTCCGGCCGCCGTTGATCGTCGTCGCGATGATTACGCAATTAAATCTGGCGCTGCAGTTGTTGAATTAATCCGCAAGGGAATTACTACTCGTCAGATTTTGACTAAGAGGGCTTTTGAGAATGCAATCACAGTTCTTATGGCTCTTGGTGGCTCGACAAATGCAGTCCTTCACTTGCTTGCGATTGCGCATGAGGCTGAAGTTGATTTAACAATGGAAGATTTCCACCAAATCGGATCCAAAGTCCCACTTCTAGGAGATCTAAAGCCATTTGGAAAGTATGTAATGACTGATATTGATCGTGTTGGTGGAATTCCAGTTGTGCTTCGCGCACTTCTCGACGCTGGATTCTTGCACGGTGATTGCTTAACAGTTACTGGCAAAACCATGGCAGAAAATCTTGCTGACCTAACTCCATTAGATCCAGATGGCGAAGTTCTTCATGCAATTAAAACTCCAGTTTCAACTGCAGTCGGAATCACAATTCTTGGTGGCTCACTCGCACCTGAAGGTGCAGTTTGTAAGACAGCAGGAATCGGCGTTGAAAAATTTGAAGGCCCAGCTCGAGTTTTTGAACGCGAACAACTTGCGATGGATGCGCTACAAGACGGAACTATCAAAGCTGGCGATGTAGTTGTGATTCGCTATGAAGGCCCAAAGGGTGGACCAGGAATGCGTGAAATGTTAATGATTACTGGCGCGATTAAAGGCGCCGGACTTGGTAAATCAACTCTGCTATTAACCGATGGCCGATTCAGCGGTGGCAGTACCGGACTTTGCGTGGGCCATGTGTCACCAGAAGCTGTTGATGGTGGACCAATTGCCTTTGTTAAAGATGGCGATCTAATTCGCATTGACACCATTGCCCGTACTCTTGATTTATTGGTTGACGAGGCCGAGTTAGTTGAACGCCGCAAGAATTTCAAACCAATCCCACATAAATATACGCGCGGGGTTCTGGCCAAATATTCCAAGGTAGTCCAGTCAGCTTCCAAAGGCGCGGTCTGCGGCTAGTCTCAGATAATTTCTAAATAGTGAGATTTCCTACTCAGGGGTTGACCAAATGAGCGTGACAGGGGAGAATTCACACATGATTTCAGTCGTGGTAATTGGTGAGCGCGCGCTCTAGTTAATAACTAGTTCGTGTGCTGCCCCTCAGTGGAAACTGAGGGGTTTCGCATTTACCGAGAAGTTATATAGAAACTATTTGAGAGAGAAGGGAGATGAACATGAGCGATACAACAAAGATGACGGGGGCAAGCTCACTCGTCAAAGCGTTAGAAGCCTCAGGTGTTGATGTCATGTTCGGAATCCCAGGTGGTGCAATTCTTCCCGCCTACGATCCAATTTTTGATAGCAAGATTCGCCACATCTTAGTTCGACACGAACAAGGCGCTGGGCATGCAGCAACAGGTTATGCGCAAGCAACTGGCCGAGTTGGAGTTTGCATTGCAACATCAGGTCCAGGTGCTACCAACTTAGTTACACCACTCGCAGATGCCCAAATGGACTCAGTTCCAATTGTTGCAATCACTGGTCAAGTAGCTTCAGGTGCAATCGGAACCGATGCCTTTCAAGAAGCAGATATTCGCGGAATTACAATGCCAGTCACCAAGCATTCATTCCTTGTAACCAGAGCTGAAGATATCGCGCGCAGTGTTGCCGAAGCGTTTCACATCGCAAGCACTGGTCGCCCTGGCGCGGTCTTAGTTGATATTGCTAAAGATGCGCTGCAGATGCAAACTGAATTCAATTTTCCAAAGAGCATTGAACTTGGTGGCTACAATCCAAAGTTAGAAGCACCAGCAGAAGCGATACGTGATGCGGCTGCACTGATTGCACAATCAAAGGCACCAGTTCTCTACATTGGTGGCGGCGCAATTAAAGCTGGCGCCCACAAAGAACTTTTGAAACTTGCTGAACTAACTGGCGCACCAGTTGTAACGACTCTGATGGCACGTGGTGCTTTCCCAGATTCACATCCGCAACATCTTGGAATGCCTGGAATGCACGGAACAGTTGCGGCAGTAACAGCACTTCAAAAAGCTGATTTGCTGATAACACTTGGCGCAAGATTCGATGATCGTGTTACTGGAAAACTTTCTACATTTGCACCGGATGCAAAGATTATTCATGCAGATATTGATCCTGCCGAAATTGGAAAGAATCGTCGCGCCGATGTTGGACTAGTGGGCGATTTGAAATTAACTATCGAAGCGCTTATTCCTGCGCTAAAGAGTGAGTTTAAAAAGAACCAACCAGATATCTCTGCTTGGCTTTCACAAGCATATGGTTGGCGCACAAGATTCCCACTCGGTTATGACCACCCAACTGATGGCAGCGTTTCACCACAATATGTAATTGAACGAATCGGAAAAATGTCTGGACCTGATGCAATTTATGTTGCAGGTGTTGGGCAACATCAAATGTGGGCATCACAATTTATTTCATACGAGAAGCCTCGCACTTGGCTGAACTCTGGCGGTTTAGGAACAATGGGTTACGCAGTTCCTGCTGCTATGGGCGCAAAAGTTGGTGCACCAGATACAACTGTTTGGGCAATTGATGGCGATGGTTGCTTCCAGATGACAAATCAGGAGCTTGTTACTTGCGCACTAAATAACATTCCAATCAAGGTTGCTGTTATCAATAACGAAAGTTTAGGAATGGTTCGTCAATGGCAGACCCTGTTCTATAACGAGCGTTATTCAAATACCGAACTTCATTCAAAGCGGATCCCGGATTTTGCAAAACTTGCAGATGCTATGGGCTGCGTTGGATTAACTTGTGACTCAACCAAGGATGTCGACAAGATAATCGCTCAAGCAATGGAGATCAACGATCGTCCGGTTGTTGTTGACTTCAGCGTTCACCGCGACGCAATGGTCTGGCCAATGGTTGCTGCCGGAACTTCTAACGATGACATTGTTAATGCGCGTTCACTTGCGCCAATCTGGGATTCACAGGAGCTCTAAATGACACAATCACATCCAGACGCACCATCGTCATCAGTTTCGTTTTCAAAGACCCGCACGCTCTCAGTTTTAGTTGAGAATAGTCCTGGAGTTCTTGCACGAGTCTCTTCACTGTTTTCTCGTCGTGGCTACAACATCGATTCACTCGCAGTTGGACCAACCGAGAATCCAGATTTCTCAAGAATGACAATTGTAATTAATGTTGAAGATCATGCACTCGAGCAAGTAATTGCACAGCTAGATAAGTTAATCAATGTCATTAGCATTACTGAATTAGATCCGGTGATTTCAGTCCAACGCGAACTTTTATTGGTAAAGGTATCGACTGATGAGAAGACTCGTTCTCAAGTGCTTGAGACTGTTCAACTTTTCCGCGCCAAAGTTGTTGATGTTGCACAAGATGCAGTGACAATCGAGGCCACCGGAAACACCGAGAAGATATCGGCCCTGCTTCGCGTCCTAGAGCCTTATGGCATCCTAGAACTGATCCAATCAGGCTTAGTTGCGATGTCTCGAGGCTTAAAACCAGGCTCGATTTCAGAAGATAAGAGATAAAACTTAGGCTTACCCCAGGATTTACAAACCCAGCAATCTACCAACAGAACAACTAACAGAAATAGGAAGGTCAAACAAGTGGCAACCCAGTATCACGACGAAGATGCCGATCTAACAATTATTCAATCTAAGAAGGTTGCAGTAATTGGATACGGCTCACAAGGACATGCACACGCTCTTTCACTTCGCGACAGCGGAGTAGATGTTCGAGTTGGTTTAGCAGAAGGTTCAAAGTCTCGCGCAAAGGCAGAATCAGAAGGACTGAGAGTTCTATCTGTTGCTGATGCGGTTAAAGAGGCAGATGTAATTATGTTGCTTGCACCAGATCACGTGCAGCGTCATATCTACAATGATTCAATTAAGCCAAACATCAAGCCAGGGTCTGCGCTTTTCTTCGGACATGGATTTAACATTCGTTTCGGTTACATCAAACCAGAAGCAAATATCGATGTTGCAATGGTTGCACCAAAGGGTCCTGGCCACTTAGTACGTCGTGAGTACACAGCAGGCCGTGGAGTTCCAGTTTTGGTTGCAGTAGAACAAGATTCAACAGGAAGTGCTTGGCCATTAACACTTTCATATGCCAAGGCACTCGGTGGACTTCGTGCCGGTGGAATTCTTACAACCTTCACTGAAGAGTGCGAGACCGACTTATTCGGTGAGCAAGCAGTTCTCTGCGGTGGCGCTTCACAACTAGTTCAATATGGTTTTGAAACACTTATCGAAGCTGGATACCAACCTGAAGTTGCATACTTCGAATGTCTGCACGAACTCAAGTTAATTGTTGACTTGATGTACGAAGGCGGAATTGCAAAGCAACGCTGGTCGGTATCTGATACCGCTGAATACGGCGATTACATTTCAGGTCCACGCGTTATTGATGCCAGCGTTAAGGCGAACATGAAGGCAGTTCTTGCTGATGTTCAAAGTGGAGCATTTGCTAAGCGCTTCATTGATGATCAAGATGCAGGTGCACCAGAATTTAAGGCACTTCGCGCAAAGGGTGAAGCCCATCCAATCGAATCTGTAGGCCGTGAACTTCGCAAGATGATGTCATGGGTCAAGGGCGACAATAAAGATGATTACAAGGAAGGTGCTGCCGCGCGTGGCTAAACCCGTTGTTTTAATTGCAGAAGAACTTAGTCCGGCAACGTTAGAAGCGTTGGGTCCAGACTTTGAAGTACGCAACTGTGATGGCGCAGATCGTGGGCAATTACTTGCCGCACTTGCTGCCGGAGTAGATGCGGTCTTAATCCGATCTGCGACCAAGATGGATGCTGAAGCAATTGCTGCGGCAAAAGGTTTAAAAGTAATTGCACGTGCCGGTGTTGGTTTAGATAACGTAGATATTCCTGCAGCAACTGCTGCCGGTGTCATGGTTGTTAATGCACCAACATCAAATATCGTGAGCGCTGCTGAGTTAGCAATCTCATTGCTTCTTGCTTCTGCTCGTTTTATTTCACCAGCGCATGCTGCGCTTCGCAACGGTAAGTGGGCTCGTTCTAAATACACCGGTGCCGAGTTATTTGAAAAGACTTTAGGAATCGTTGGCTTTGGCCGCATCGGTCAATTAGTTGCTTCTCGGATGCAGGCTTTCGGAATGGATGTAGTTGCTTACGATCCATATCTACAGCCAGCACGAGCTGCGCAACTTGGAGTTCGACTAGTTGAATTAGATGAACTGCTTAAGATCTCTGATTTCATCACAATCCATCTTCCAAAGACTAAAGAGACTGCAAACTTGATTGGTGTAGAAGCGTTAAAGAAAGTTAAGCCAGCAGTTCGCATCATCAATGCCGCACGTGGTGGCGTATTGGATGAAGCTGCCCTTTACGACGCCTTGAAAGAGGGAAGAGTTGCCGGAGCCGGACTTGATGTTTATGTAACCGAACCTTGCACCGATTCACCGCTCTTTACTTTAGATAACGTTGTTGCAACACCGCACCTTGGTGCTTCAACAGATGAAGCTCAAGAGCGTGCCGGTATTGCCGTTGCGGTTTCAGTTCGCAAAGCACTTTCTGGTGAATTAGTTCCTGATGCCGTGAATGTTAAAGGTGGTGCAATCCATCAAGATATTCGTCCAAGCTTGCCTTTGGTTGAAAAGATGGCACAGATTGCGACTGCAATTGCAGGAGAACTTCCGGTTTCAATGGAGGTCCAAGTCCGTGGCGACATTGCAGGACATGATTCATCCGTTCTTGCGACTAGTGCGCTTAAGGGTGCGCTCATCGCTACCGGAGCCGAAGACATTACTTATGTAAATACTCCAGCACTTGCTGAAGAGCGTGGAATTAGCGCATCAGTAAATACCGATCCTGAGAGTCCGGAATATCGCAGCATGATTTCACTTCATGCAGCGCTAAATAATGGCCGCAGTGTTGTCGTAAATGGAACACTTATGGGAATTCGCAAAGTTGAGAAGATCATCGCAATCGATGCCTTCGATTTAGATCTTGCACCAACCGAAAACTTACTATTCCTTCGCTACACAGATCGCCCAGGTGTTGTAGGAACAGTTGGAAATGCTTTAGGCAAAGCAAATATAAATATTGCTGGCATGCAGGTTGCTCGTGATGAAGCAGGTGGGGAAGCACTTATGGCCCTGACAGTTGATTCCGCAGTAAGTGCAAGCGTTCTTGCAGACCTGAAGAAAGAAACTGGCGCAAAGTTAGTTCAAACAGTTAGTTTGATTGGGTAAAAAATAAGCCATGAAGAGTTTTAATTTAGCTGTAATCGCTGGCGATGGCATTGGTCCTGAAGTTGTGGCTGAAGGCCTAAAGGTTCTCGATGTTGTGTCAGCGAATTATGGAGTTGAATTTAAGAAGACTCATTACGAACTTGGTGCAAGTTACTGGCACAAGACCGGTGAAGTCCTTCCAGATTCAGTTATGGCAGACCTTGCGAAAGCAGATGTAATTCTTCTGGGCGCAGTTGGCGATCCAACGGTTCCAAGCGGTGTTCTAGAGCGTGGTTTGCTACTAAAGATTCGCTTCGCTTTTGATCATTACATAAATCTTCGCCCAGCAAAATTACATCCAGGTGTTAAATCACCTCTCGCTAACTCTGATTCAATTGATTTTGTTGTTGTCCGCGAAGGTACCGAAGGCCCATATGTAGGAGC
>DDMR01000097.1:1435-6125 GCA_002340925.1 Actinobacteria bacterium UBA2541 | reverse complement strand
TCACCAGCTTCACATTATTCATCCGGAGGTGTGAAAGTAGATTTGGCAGGACGAACTTCTATCCCGGGGCTATATGCCTGTGGCGAGACTGCCTGCACTGGTGCACATGGTGCAAATAGATTAGCTTCAAACTCACTTCTTGAAGGCTTAGTGTTTGGCACCAGAATTTCAGCCGATATCGCTGCGAATATTCCAATTCAAGGTTCACCTAGCGAGAAAAGTTCGCCGGAATTCTTACTTGATCCAGCAATCAAAATGACTTTGCAATTAGCAATGAGTCAAGGAGCCGGTGTAATGCGTAGCGCGCAATCATTAAGCGAAACACTCATAACACTGCAGCAACTAGCCTCACACACAAGTAATAAACCATGCATTGAAGCTTGGGAAGTTTCAAATCTTTATTTATTGGCAACCGCAATTGCGCGTGCTGCCCTGGAACGTCAAGAAACTCGTGGATCACATTGGCGTAGTGATTTTCCAGAGAGTAATAACAATTGGGTTAAACGAATAGTCCAGAGCTATGACAGTAATGGGAATTGGCTTTCAAAGTTTACAGAGGTAAACAAATGACATTTAGTAAATCTTTGAGTGACCTACTTTCATCTTCAAAGCTGGACTCAAAGAACCTTGAAAACCTAATTCGTATCGCCGTCGCTGAAGACTTAGATGGTGCATCAGATGTTACTTCGGTTGCCACAATTCCTGAAGAGCAGAGCGCAGTAGCTGAATTTTGGAGCCGCAAGCCAGGAGTAATTGCCGGAATTCCGATTGCGTGCGCCGTTCTTGAAATTTGCGGAGTCACTGATTATGAAATCAAAAAGAGCGATGGTGAAGTAGTTTCTCCGAATACTCTGCTGCTGATAGCAAAAGGCGAAACTCGTTCACTTCTACTTGCTGAAAGAACTGCCTTGAATTTTATGGGTCGCTTAAGTGGCATTGCAACACTTACAAAGAGTTGGGTTGATGAGGTTGCAGATACCAAAGTTGTAATTCGTGATACCCGAAAGACAACTCCAGGATTGCGTGAGCTAGAGAAATATGCGGTGCGAATGGGTGGCGGAGAAAACCATCGCTTCTCACTTTCAGATGCAGCGCTTATCAAGGACAATCATGTCCTTGCTGCAGGTGGTGTCGCCGAAGCCTTTAGATTAGTAAAGGCTAAATTCCCAGATATTTCAGTTCAAGTAGAAGTAGATTCCTTACAACAACTTCGCGAAGTTGTTGAGGCTGGCGCTGATTTAGTTCTACTAGACAACATGTCCATTGAGGAATGTAGAGCTGCAGTAGAAATAGTTTCAGGACGAGCAAAGTTAGAGGCATCCGGTGGCTTAATCCTGAGCAACGCGCATGCTTATGCAAAAACTGGAGTTGATTTTCTTGCTATTGGTGCACTTACACATTCTGCGCCAGTTCTTGATATCGGACTAGATCTGAGAATGGAGTAAAAATGCTACTGGCAATCGATGTTGGAAATACGAATACAGTTTTAGGTGTATTCGAAGATAAAGCACTGATTCGAAGTTGGCGGGTGAAAACCGATCCTAGAGATACATCAGATGAGTTGTGGGTTCGCTATTCCGCACTCGTAGCTGGGTTTGAAATTTCTGCACTCTCAATTTGTTCAACAGTTCCCTCAACACTTCGCGAACTCAGAACCATGATTACTAATTTTTATCCAGATCTTAAAACCACGATTGTTGAACCAGGTGTAAAGACTGGTGTTCCACTGCAAGTAGATAATCCAAAAGAGATTGGTGCAGATCGAATTGTAAACACCTTAGCTGCGCATGAGCTTTATGGTGAAAATGGACCTTGCATAGTCGTTGATTTTGGAACTTCTACTAATCTTGATGTTGTTTCTCCAAAAGGAGAATTCCTGGGTGGCGCACTTGCGGCAGGAATTGAAATTTCTGTAGATGCACTTGCTGCTCGTGCTGCACAACTGCGTCGGGTTGAATTAGTTACACCAAAGAATGTAATCGGTAAAAACACCGTAGAGGCGCTTCAGTCCGGAACTATTTATGGATTTGCCGGACAAGTTGATGGCTTGGTAAGTCGCATTACTGACGAACTAATTAAACTTTACCCAGATGCTGGTGAAGTTAGCGTTATTGCAACTGGTGGTCTCGCACCTTTGGTTATAGGAGTAAGTGAAACTATTGATTTCCACGAGCCAGATTTGACCTTAATTGGGCTCCGGTTAGTTCATGAACGCAATTCTTAACCCAGCTAAACGGTAGGCTTACGCACCTTATGAATGAAAAAACGAACTCTCAAAATCCACCTGCTGTGGATGATGCAGATGATCTACCAGAGCAGCTGCGGATTCGCAGGTCAAAACGGGCCGCGATTATTGAGCGTGGAGTTGAGCCATATCCAGTAGAAGTTCCGCGAACTAAAAGCATAAAAGAGATTCGTGAAGCTCATAAAGATTTAGCAATAGATGTCGCAACTGGAATTATTGAAAGCATTGCCGGGCGAATAATCTTTAAACGCGATACTGGAAAATTATGTTTTGCGACTGTTCGTGAGGGTGATGGAACCGAAATCCAAGCTATGTTTTCGCTCGACAAAGTCGGTGAAGAAACTTTAAATCTCTGGAAATCCGAGGTTGATCTAGGCGATATCGTAAGTGTCACTGGCGAGGTAATTACTTCAAAGCGTGGCGAACTTTCAATTCTTGCATCAACTTGGAGGATGGCCGCGAAGTCACTTCGCCCGCTTCCAGTAGAACATAAGCCACTCTCTGAGGAAACTCGAGTTCGTATGCGTTATGTAGATTTGATTGTGCGCCCAGAAGCCAGAACAAATGCCAGACTTCGCCCAAATGTAATGCGCTCCCTACGAGAAACTTTTCACAGCCATGAATTTGTAGAAGTTGAAACTCCAATGCTTCAGGTTATGCATGGTGGCGCAGCCGCAAGACCATTTAAGACTTTGAGTAATGCCTATGACATGGAACTTTTCCTGCGAATTGCACCCGAACTATTTTTAAAGCGTTGTGTTGTTGGCGGAATTGAGCGAGTATTTGAGATAAATCGAAACTTTAGAAATGAAGGCGCAGATTCAAGTCACTCACCAGAATTTGCAATGATTGAAAGTTATGAAGCATATGGGGATTGGAATTCAGTCGCAGCGCTTACACGTCAACTAGTGCAGGATGCGGCTCTTGCAACATCTGGAAGTCATGTTGTTAGACATCATGATGGAAGAGAAGTAAATCTCGGCGGAAGCTGGGGGGAAGCCTCGCTCTTTGATTTGCTCTCAAAAGGCGTGGGCCAAGAAGTAACTGCCTTAACACCACGTGCGGAACTAGTTAAAATCGCTGAAAAGTTAGGCATGAAGGTTGATCCAAAGTGGATTACTGGAAAACTTGCTGAAGAAATTTTTGAACATGTAGCGGCAGATAAATTAGTTGGTCCAATCTTTGTAAAGGGTTTCCCAATTGATACTTCACCACTAGTTCGAGCACATCGCGAAATTCCTGGAATCGCTGAGAAATGGGATTTATATATCGATGGTTTTGAACTTGCAACAGGTTATTCCGAATTAATCGATCCAGTAATTCAACGCGAACGTTTATTTGAACAAGCAGCTCTTGGTTCTAAGGGTGACTTGGAAGCGATGCAGATTGATGAAGATTTCTTACGTGCAATGGAATATGCAATGCCACCGATGGGGGGCATGGGAATGGGAGTTGATCGTTTACTGATGGCACTCACGGGGCTTGGAATTCGCGAGACTATTCTCTTCCCACTAGTTAAACCGGAAGAGTCTTAAGTAATGTCAACAATTATTCGCCCGGCTCGAACTTCAGACATTAAAGACATCCGTGCAATCATCGACGAATATGCTGCGAGCCGAAGACTTCTGACAAAAGAAACTGTCACGCTTTATGAAAGTGTTCAGGAATTTACCGTTGCAGAAACTGCGGGGAAAATTGTAGGTTGCGGAGCAGTGCATGTTTTATGGGAGGACTTAGCTGAAGTCCGTTCGGTAGCTGTCGACGAAAGTCTTCGTGGCCAAGGCGTGGGTCATGGGATTCTTGAAGCGCTGATTGAGCGAGCATCAGAAATTGGAGTCAAGCGAATTTTTTGTCTGACCTTTGAGACTGAATTTTTTGGAAGGCATGGCTTTAAAGAGATTCAGGGGACTCCGGTCTCACCAGATGTTTACAAGGAGCTTCTCCACTCGTATGACAGCGGCGTTGCAGAATTCTTGGATCTCGAGAGCGTCAAGCCAAATACCCTGGGCAATACCCGGATGCTTCTAACCCTATAAATCGCTTTCAAAGCCCCAAATTAACCACCAAATATTGGGTCAATTCCCAGTTTTTCGGGCATAAATAGGGGCAATTTTCGGTTAGACCCATTACAGCCCTTCGCATTACAGTTGGACTATTAAGTAATGTGAAATTAGCAATCCGAAAGGCGGAACCGATGTTCGAGCGCTTTACCGATCGAGCCCGACGCGTTGTCGTGCTGGCCCAAGAAGAGGCACGCATGCTCAACCATAATTACATCGGTACTGAACACATACTTCTGGGATTAATCCATGAAGGTGAAGGCGTTGCTGCCAAAGCACTCGAAGCACTTGGAATTTCACTTGAAGCTGTTCGCTCGCAAGTTGAAGAAATAATTGGGCAAGGACAGCAAGCACCATCTGGACATATTCCATTTACACCACGTGC
>DDMR01000097.1:423-1285 GCA_002340925.1 Actinobacteria bacterium UBA2541 | reverse complement strand
TAAATCGGGTTCGCACCCAAGTTATTTCACTTCTTTCAGGTTACCAAGGTAAAGAAGCTGCAACTTCTGGTGCACCTGCAGAAGGAACACCATCTACATCTTTAGTTCTCGATCAATTCGGCCGCAACCTCACACAGGCAGCACGTGAAGGAAAGCTTGATCCAGTAATTGGTCGCGATAAAGAGATCGAACGTGTCATGCAAGTCCTTTCACGTCGCACCAAGAATAATCCAGTTTTAATTGGCGAACCAGGCGTAGGTAAGACTGCAATTGTTGAAGGATTAGCACAATCAATCATTAAAGGTGATGTTCCTGAAACTCTGAAGGATAAGCAGGTTTATTCACTCGACCTTGGTGCGCTAGTTGCCGGCAGCCGTTACCGTGGAGATTTCGAAGAGCGCTTAAAGAAAGTTCTAAAAGAGATTCGTACGCGTGGCGACATCGTTCTTTTCATTGACGAGATTCATACCTTAGTTGGCGCAGGCGCAGCTGAAGGCGCGATTGATGCTGCAAGCATCCTAAAACCAATGCTTGCCCGTGGTGAATTACAGACAGTCGGTGCAACAACTCTTGATGAATATCGTAAGCATTTCGAGAAGGATGCAGCGCTAGAACGTCGCTTCCAACCTATTCAAGTTGCTGAACCAACTGTTGAACAAACAATTGAAATTCTTAAAGGACTTCGTGACCGCTATGAATCCCACCATAAAGTTTCAATCACTGATGGCGCGCTAGTAGGCGCTGCACAGATGGCGGATCGTTATATTTCAGATCGCTTTTTGCCAGATAAGGCAATTGATTTAATTGATGAAGCTGGTTCTAGATTACGTATTCGTCGCATGACTGCGCCACCAGAGCTTCG
>DDMR01000097.1:0-203 GCA_002340925.1 Actinobacteria bacterium UBA2541 | reverse complement strand
GATTCTCAAGATTTCGAAGGTGCCGCTAGCTTCCGCGATAAGGAGAAGACCCTAATCGCTGAGAAGAATGAGGCTGAAAAGACTTGGAAAGCTGGAGATCTAGATGTAGTTTTCGAAGTTACTGAAGAGCTAATTGCTGAAGTGCTTTCAAATGCAACTGGTATTCCAGTATTTAAGTTAACCGAAGCTGAAACTGCACGCCT
>DDMR01000086.1 GCA_002340925.1 Actinobacteria bacterium UBA2541 | reverse complement strand
CGCTCAAAGATTGAGGTAGATCCTGCAAACCCAGTTTTGATTCAAACAATACGAGGCCTGGGCTATAAGTTAGAGAACGCTTAAACAACACTCTTTCGAATCATCTTCTGGTAAAACATTCCGGGCTTACGAGTACTTTCGGTGTCCTCGCCCATCTTTACAAACCCAAGTTTTTCATAAGCAGCAATTGCGTTGTAATTGTCGGTCCAGACTCCCAAGCCTTGAATCTTCCAATTCTTGGCCTGCTGATCAACATAGTTAAACATCGCACGCATTAAACCCTTTCCGCGAAAACGTGGATCACTCCAGCATCCGCCAATCCAACAGGTTGCTCCAAAATCCCCATTAAGAACCTCTATGTACATCATCGCTCCATCAACACCATCTAGCGATGCGATCAAGAAATCATTTTTTTCAAATTTACTACGCCATGCTGCTTCGTCCTCTGTGCTCTCGACTTCATAAGTTCCACCAAAGGCATGACCGCTTTCAGTAAGCGCCTGTAAACGAATGGAACGCAGGCGCTGCCAATCATTAGCCTCTAAGAGTTCAACAACGACTGGGCTGCTCATGGATTAATTGTGCCATTTGCAATTCGCTCACGTGCAACTTGCATTGCAGGCGGTTCTGGTCCAAGGATTGCTAAGAAAATATCTAAGCTAATTCGTGAAATCTTTAGCCAAATCTTTGATCGAGATTTCAATCCCAGTAGATCTAGTTCGCGTTTATCTAGCGTGGTAATTGCAGCGTTTGCAATAACTTTGTAAAAGAACTTGCCTGCTCCCCCGAACGGCGGATTCAAAATAAATCGAACTACATCATCAGTTCGCTGCGCATGCATTAAGTCATTAGCTCTGAAATCATCCAAAGTTGCTTCTAGTTCTGCAACTGACATCGGTGCATCAGTTAAACCAAGTGGAATCGCGCTCTTGCTCCATTCGGCAACATAGGCATCGGCGCCTTTATCAATCGGATACCCAAGAGCTAGATGAGCCTTTAAGAATGAATCGGTGAACGCGCAATGAACCCACAGCAAAAAGCGGTGATCTTTAGCTTTATAACTTTGAGACTCACCATGTTTATCAGTGAAATTTCCTTTCACATGATCATGCATTGCATTTACTCGGGCAGCTTCGCGATTGATTACCTCTTCAGCTGCAAATGTTGTGACCGTTAACCATCTAGTTGTACCCACAAGACGTCCCAGAGGATCTGATTCATACCGTGAATGTTCGGCAACTCCCGAAAGTGGTGCGGGGTGTGCTGCCTGCAAGAGCAAGGCTCGAACTCCACCAACAAGTGTTGCGATAGTTCCATGGACTTGCCACACCGCACTGCTTGGTCCAAAAAGTCCTTCGCCGCTTCCTTCACCAATTGTCTTTACCCAATCAGGGCGACCATCACGAGAACCTGAAACATTTTCGCGAAACTTATCCGCCAAAGGTTTAGTCAAGGGGAATGTATGAAGTGCGAACACAAGGCAATGCTATTGAATCGATAAATCCCACGCCAATTGAAAAACCGGTATTTAGGAACCGAAGTTAGTTTTCTTGTATGGCTTACCTTTTTGGTCGTATGTGATCCAAACGCCAATTTGCGTGCCGTTCTTAAATGATCCTGAGCGCATAATTACGCCATCTTTTCGAAACCATTTCCAATCGCCATGGAGTTTGTCGGCTTTCATTTTTCCAATGGCCTTCAAAACACCATTTCCGTAAAACTCTAGGTACTCACCTGTGCGCTTTGGATAGCTTGAATTAATCTGGCCAATTCGTGCCTTGATGATCTTCTTTAACAGAGGCTTAGGAAATCTCTTGTCTACAGCAAAGTGAATAGAGCCTTTCGTTTGCTCATAACCGGCCAATTCATTGGCAAGTATTAAATTTGTTGATCCGCTATAAGGAAAGACGCTGTTGTGCTTTTTGTAGCCATCAAAACCTATAACTGCGATGTTTTCAATCATGAAGGTAGGAATTCCGTACTTAATTACTTGGGCAGCGGTTGGAAGCTCTACGGCAATCATTTCACGCAAGTCGTTAAGAATCTGACGCTGACCGATTTCAAAGTTTTTCAAATGCTTGTCAACTAAAGCCTTGCTCATGCTGAAACAACACCTGTTGCCAAGAGGATTAGAATCACAGTGCCTAGCGTGATTCTGTAGATGATAAATGGCATGAAACTTCTAGTTGAAACAAACTTCAGTAACCAAGCGATAACCAAGTATCCGACTACAAATGCAATTGTGGTAGCGGCTGCGGTCTCGGGCAATGAAAATACATTGGATTCATCAGATGACGAGAGTGCACCCTGTAGTTGATAGAAACCACTGCCGAATACTGCAGGTAAGGCCAATAAGAATGAATAGCGAAGCGCAGCTTCACGCTTGTACCCAAGGAAGCGACCCATTGCGATCGTTGCACCTGAACGAGATACACCTGGCATCAGCGCTAAAGCCTGGGCTACTCCATACAAGATTCCGTGTCGATTACTGAGTTGATCCAAAGTTCGCTCACGTTTTCCATATGTGTCTGCTAAACCAAGAATCACACCAAAGACAATCAAGGTTGTCGCGATAAGCCACAGTGAGCGAAGATTGCTTTCAATGATGTCGCTGCCCAAGTACCCAAGTACAACAATCGGAATTGTTCCAATGACTATTAACCAACCCATTCGAGCCTGTGATTTAGCTTCACCAACTAGTTCTTTGCGCTGAACTGTCTGACCAAACCAAGAACGAAGAATCGCAGCAATATCTTTGCGGAAGTAAATCAGTACAGCTAACTCGGTACCTATTTGGGTGATTGCCGTAAATCGAGCACCAGGGTCATTTGCACCATCCATGAATTCGCCAAAAATACGAATGTGGGCACTTGAAGAAATTGGAAGGAATTCGGTGAGACCTTGAACAATTCCAAGAATGATTGCTTCGATCATCTCACCCTCCAATCCACACGTAGAGTCCAATAGTAACGAGCAAAGTCGCATTAATCATCGAAAGGTATATTTGGGGCATGAAAGCCAGCCTCGCACTTGAAGAATTAAAGGGCTATGGCAAAAAAAGCAGAGTCAGCGACCTTGCGCGCTTCTATAAAACTGGCCCAGGTGAATATGCCGAAGGCGATGTGTTTCTCGGAGGAACTGTTCCTCAGACACGATCCGTTGCAAGCACATTCAAGAAACTGGAACTTGCAGAAGTTCAAAAGTTGTTTAACTCTCCCTTTCATGAAGCACGTTTATGCGCAGCGATAATTCTTAATTTGCAATTCAAGGCTGCAAAATCGCCGCAAGATCGTAAGAAGATATTTGATTTCTACTTGAAGCAAGTAAGAGCAGAGCGAATCAATAACTGGGACATTGTTGATGTATCAGCGCCATGGATGGGTGTTTACTTAACCGAAATTGAAGATCCCATGCCCCTGCTTATCAAGTTCTCCAAGTCAAAATCTCTGTGGCAGCGCCGTGTTTCGATCATCCTTACTTTTGCCCTAATTCGTGCCGGCGAATTGGAACCAACCATCATCATTTCCGAAGCACTGCTTAAGGATAAAGAAGATTTGATTCACAAGGCTGTTGGCTGGATGCTTCGCGAGATGGGCAAAAAAGATGTGATGTTGCTCCGTGGATTCCTAAAACAACATTCACATGAAATGCCACGCACTATGTTGAGATATGCAATTGAGCGCTTGCCTGAATCCGAGCGAAAGAGATGGCTAACTGAAAGTAAGAGTTAACCTAACAAAGGACGCAGTTCAACCTTACGATTACACGCTTTTGATCCTTCAGCTGCTAGTTGCTGTGCGACTTCTAAAGAATCGACTTTAATGATCCAGAAACCGCTGAAGTATTCGACAGATGAGTGATGTGAGCCAGGAATAGTTGTTTCGGCACCATCCCGTGAATCAAACACCATGGCCTTATCGGGAGAATCGATTCCGCAGGCAAATAAGCGCTGCCCTGCATCCTCAATCTTGTCATTGAAATCATCAATCGCCTTCATCTCTTCAGGCGTGTGAGGTGCGCGAGTTTGTGTGTCAATAACAGAAATTAAGAAGCGCATAGGAAAAGGATACATAGGGGCGTAAAATAATTCCATGCACACATACGAGGATGAAGTCGGTCAGCGTTGGGGAGATACCGAGGCTTACCGACAATCT
>DDMR01000083.1 GCA_002340925.1 Actinobacteria bacterium UBA2541 | reverse complement strand
TCTGATGCACATCACGCAACAATCGTTGGTGACACTGTCGGAGATCCATTTAAAGATACTGCCGGCCCTGCAATTAACCCATTACTCAAGGTTATGAACTTAGTTGGGTTACTTGTAACCCCAGCAATTGTTGGGTTTGCGCTCGGTGATAACACCGACTACTCAATGGTAATTGCCTTGGTTGCAACCTTGATAATTGTTTATGCATTGATTCGTAATCGTCGCGCATCAACTAGCATTAAATAAAATCGATTAATTACGCACGACAAGAGTTAGGGACTTCCCCCGAAGATCATGGGCATAAAACTTGTAATCGTGGAATCTCCCGCGAAGGCGCGCAAAATCGGCGGCTTCCTGGGAGATGACTACGTCGTTGAAGCATCCGTTGGGCACATTCGTGATCTGCCACAACGCGCTGCTGATATTCCTAAGGAATACAAGAAGATTGCTTGGGCCAAAGAGGGCGTAAATATCGAAGAGGGCTTTGAACCGCTTTATGTAATTAATCCAGATAAGAAAGCGAAAGTTTCTGAGCTTAAAGCGCTTATGAAAGGCGCTGACGAATTAATTCTGGCTACGGACGAGGACCGCGAGGGCGAAGCGATTGCTTGGCATTTAATTGAAGTTCTACGCCCAAAAATTCCAATTCGCCGAATGGTTTTTCATGAAATTACCAAAGAGGCAATAAAAAAAGCAGCAGAAGAAACCCGTGATTTAGATTATCGGTTGGTTGATGCGCAAGAGACCCGCCGAGTTTTAGATCGCCTATATGGCTATCGACTTTCTCCAGTTTTATGGAAGAAAGTAATGCCAAGAATTTCTGCCGGCCGTGTGCAATCTGTTGCAACGAGGCTAATTGTTGAACGCGAACGCGAACGCATGGCTTTCATCTCATCAAAGTGGTGGGATTTAACTGCGCAATGTGAAGCTGGGTTTAATGCAAGGTTGCTTTCTCTTGATGGCAAGCGAGTTGCTGCTACAAATGACTTCGATGCAAATGGTGGATTAAAAGAGAAATCAGTAGCAAATATTCTCTTATTAGATGAAGCTGGCGCTAATGAATTGGTTCAGAGCCTCACTGGGAAATCTCTAACTGTTAAATCAACTGAGGAGTCGCCTAGAACTGAACGACCAAAAGCACCATTTACGACATCAACCATGCAACAAGATGCTGGATCAAGACTTGGTTGGGGTGCTCAGCTAACAATGCGCGTTGCTCAACGGTTGTACGAAAATGGTTACATCACATATATGCGAACCGATTCAGTAACTCTCTCTCAGAGCGCAATTGAATCTGCTAGAAGTTCAGCCAAATCTTTATATGGGGCTGAATATATTCCAGCAGCGCCTAGGGTCTATGAAGGAAAATCAAAGAACGCGCAAGAAGCGCACGAAGCGATTAGGCCAGCCGGAGAAACATTTAGAACCCCTGGCGAATTAGCCCCAGAACTTTCACGAGATGAATTCTCGCTCTACGATTTAATTTGGAAGCGCACCATTGCTTCACAAATGTCAGATGCTAAAAAAATGCAGATGCGAGTTGACTTTGATGTGGAAACTAAAACTGGTGGCGCTGCGATTTTCAGAGCAAATGGTTCAGTCATCACCTTCCCAGGATTCTTGGCAGCATATGAAGAGATTGTTGAAGATAAATCAGGAGATGACGAGAGCGCGGAAACCGATAAAAGATTGCCGGCAATGGCTGTTGGAGATTCGATTAAAGTCTCTAATTACATCTGTGAAGGCCACGAAACAAAGCCACCAGCTAGATATACCGAACCAACTCTGGTTAAAAAACTTGAAGAACTTGGTATCGGCCGACCATCTACCTTCGCATCAATCATGAGCACAATTCAAGATCGAGGCTATGTCGCAAAACGTGGCCGCGCACTTGTTCCAACCTTTCTTGCATTTTCAGTTACTGGTTTACTTGAACAGCATTTTGGAAAATTAGTTGATTACGAATTCACCGCTTCGATGGAAGAGGATTTAGATCGAATCGCCAATGGCGAAGAGGATCGAATTACTTGGCTGACTAAGTTCTTCTTTGGCACCGAAGGAAACCCTGGCCTAGAAGCACTTGCCGCCGATTTGGGCGCGATTGATGCCCAACAAATCAACACAATGAAAATGGGCGAGGATATTGAAATTCGCGTTGGTCGGTATGGTGCATATATTCAAAAAGGAATTGGCGATGATCGTAAGTTTGCAAACATTCCAGAGACCATGGCGCCGGATGAACTTACACTTCAAGTAGCAATAGATTTATTAGCTCAGCCATCTGGCGAACGCGAACTTGGAATTCATCCAGAAACCAACCTGCCGCTATTAGCTAAGTCTGGAAGATTTGGTCCATATATAACGGAGGTTTTTCCAGAACCAGAAATGGTTGTTGATAAGAAGACGGGCGAGCTTAAGAAGCCGCGTAAGAAGAAAGATGCACCAAAACCAAAGACCGCATCACTTCTTTCAACAATGACTCTAGATACGATAACAATTGACGATGCTTTGAAATTGATGTCACTCCCAAGAACTCTTGGTGACTATGAAGAAGTTCCAATTACTGTTCAAAATGGTCGCTATGGACCTTATATGACTCACGGAACTGATTCTCGAACCTTAACGTCAGAGGATCAATTATTTGCAATTACTTTGGATGAAGCGATTGAACTTTACAAACAACCTAAAGTTCGTCGTCGTGGTGTTGCAAAGCCACCATTAAAAGATTTGGGAATCGATCCAGCAAGCCAGAAACCAGTTCTAGTAAAAGATGGTCGATTTGGCATCTACATAACTGATGGCGAAACAAATGCAACGCTTCGTCGTGGCGATAACGTTGAGTTTTTAACTCTAGAACGTGGACTTGAATTGTTAGCAGGTCGACGTGCTTGGGAAATCGAGAATGGTGGAGCTGGCCGAGTTAAGAAGAGCAGCAAACGCGCTAAGAAAGCTGCCCCATCTCTAACCAAGAACACAGTTAAAGCCACAGGTAAGGCAAAAAGTAAGAAAAAAGCGGCCACAGGTAAGGGTAAAGCCGCAACCACTTCGGCATAAGTAGGCTTAGCTCATGCCTAATTCACTTCCATATCCTGGCGCACCCGCAGGAACCGAGAGCAGAAGTGTTTTAGCTATCCCCGCATTTAGAAAATTATGGAATTCAATGGCCTTCTCTTCTTTTGGAGACTGGCTTGGTCTGCTTGCAACAACGGCTATGGCGCTGGAACTTTCAGATGGTGATTATTCAAAAGCAAACTTTGCAATCGCAGGTGTGTTCATTGTTCGCCTATTACCAGCGGTAATTCTTGGTCCGATAGCTGGGGTCTTTGCAGATCGTTTTGATCGCAGACGGCTAATGATTTTCTGTGACATCTTTAGATTTGCACTTTATCTTTCGATTCCTTTAGTTGGAAATTACTTCTGGTTGTATACCGCAACGATTCTGGTCGAGTGCTTTACCCTCTTCTGGTCTCCAGCAAAAGAGGCAACCGTTCCCAATATGGTTCCAAAAAATAAATTAGAAAATGCTAACCAAGTTTCACTACTAGCGGCATATGGAACTGCCCCAATTGCCGCGATTGTTTTCTCATTACTTGCTCTAGTCTCGGTTGCCACAACAAGCTTTCTGCCTGCCGAATATTCATCGACTGCGGACCTTGCGTTATATATAAATGCAATATCTTTCCTTTACACCGCATGGATTGTTTATCAATTACGAGAAATTCCAAAGGGCCCAGCAGGAAGCGCTGCAGTAAGTGAAAATATTGGGAAAGCGCTATTTGAAGGATTTAAATTTGTAAGTGGCTCAAAGATAATTCGAGGGCTAATTTTCGGAATGCTTGGGGCATTCTTTGCGGCTGGAGCAGTGATTGGTTTAGCCAGAACATTTGTTGGTGATCTAAATGCCGGAGATGCTGCCTACGGAATTCTCTTTGGCGCGGTATTTACCGGTTTAGCACTTGGAATCTGGCTGGGGCCAAAGGTTTTTGCTCAGTTCTCTCGTAGAAGAATTTTTGGCGCAACCCTAACAATTTCATCCTCCTTCCTAATTCTCTTATCGTTAATGACAAACCTAGTTCTTGCAATTTTTATTACGGTTCTACTCGGAGCATTTGCCGGAATTTCCTGGGTAACTGGTTTCACAATGCTTGGACTTGAAGTCGCTGATGAAGTCCGCGGACGGACCTTTGCTTTCGTCCAATCTTTGATTCGAGTATCACTAGTTTTTGTCTTGGCTATTGCACCGTTAGTTGCTGCAGCAATTGGGCGCCATACCTATGAATTTGAAAATTTTGAAGTTACCTACAACGGTGCTGCATTCACAATGTTTGGTGCCGGAATTATTGGGGTAGTTGTTGGAGTTATTTCTTATCGCACAATGCGCGATCGCCCAACAGTCTCGCTCTGGTCAGATATCGTCGCAGCAAGCCGGGGTGAACTTGGTGGAATCACCGGCACTGCACATAACGGAATCTTTATCTCATTTGAAGGTGGCGAAGGTTCTGGAAAATCCACACAAACTCAATTATTAAAAGAGTATTTGGAATCAACCGGTAAAGAAGTTCTGCTGACTCGCGAACCAGGTGGGACACCGCTTGGAAAGCGCCTGCGCGAAATTCTTCTAGATACTGAAACTGGGAATATTTCTCCAAGAGCTGAAGCTCTCTTATATGCAGCAGATCGCGCAAACCATGTCTACTCATTAATTCAACCAGCATTGAGCTCAGGAAAAGTTGTCATAACCGATCGGTATTTAGATTCATCTGTCGCCTATCAAGGTGCCGGTCGAATATTGCAGCCATCTGAAGTAGCGAGAATTTCTCGTTGGGCAACTGAAAATCTAGCGCCAACACTGACTGTCGTCATGGATATCCCCGCAGAGCTAGGAATTTCTCGACTTCGATCATTAGATCGATTAGAAGCGGAACCATTAGCTTTTCATGAGCGTATCCGACAAGAGTTTCTCACCATTGCCGGGTCGGATCCAGAGCGATATTTTGTTGTTGATGCGACTCAAGATAAAGCGAGCATCCATGAACAAATTATTGAACGCGTTCTGAGTTTGCCACAATTGAAGGAGAGCTCAGCCGAGAAGAAGCGATTTAGAAAATAGTGAGCGCTACTTCAGTTTTCGATAATTTAATTGACCAGGAACACGTTATTTCAATCCTGCAAGAAGCGGTTTCAGCTGCATCTGATTCAACAAATCAGTCACAAGAAATGACTCACGCCTGGCTTTTTACCGGACCACCTGGTTCTGGTCGAAGCAATGCCGCACTCGCATTTGCTGCCGCATTGGTCTGCAGAAATGGTGGTTGCAATGATTGCACTGATTGCAATACCGCCACAACCGGAAGCCACGCAGATGTTGAATTGATAAAAACTGAAGGACTTTCTATCAAGATAGATGAGGTCCGCGATTTAATTACCCGAGCCTCTTGGAGTCCTGCAGTTGGTAATTATCGTGTTGTGGTTATAGAAGATGCGGATCGACTTACCGAATCTGCAGCCAATGCACTACTAAAAGCGATTGAAGAGCCAGGCCTTAGAACTGTTTGGTTGCTCTGTGCACCAAGTTCTACAGATGTTCTGCCAACAATCAGATCTAGAACGCGAAGCTTAGTTCTGCGCACTCCTTCAATCGCGGCGGTCGCAAAGTTATTGGAGAAAGAGAAGTTTTCACCTGCAATGGCAGATTTTGCAGCACGAGTCTCACAAGGGCACATCGGCCGAGCTCGACATTTAGCTAAGAGTGAAGAGGCAAGAACCCGGCGGCAAGCAATCTTAAAAATCTCCTTAATGATTACAGATATTGCATCTGCATTTAAAGCAGCGCAAGTATTAGTAGAAGCAGCAAAAGCAGAGGCGGAAGAAGAGGCTGAAAGACGAGACGATGTTGAAATTTCAGCGCTGAAAGAAGCTTGGGGACAACAAGGTTCAAAGCTAACCCAAGGTGGATCTAAAGCAGTTAAAGAGTTAGAGAAAGAACAGAAATCACGGACAACGAGAATGGTTCGGGATTATTTAGACCGCGCACTCCTTGATATCGCAACGCTCTACCGGGACATACTTTTAATTCAATCTAATTCACCAGACTCAATCATAAATACTGATTTGATTTCTGAAATGACAAAAATAGCCGAATCAACCGAGGCTGAAGCGACCCTGGCAAAATTAGAGGCGATTATGAGTGCGAGAACAAATCTCTCACACAATGCTGCTCCACTACTAACCATCGAAGCGCTGATGGTCCTGCTTAAATAATGTCAATAAAATATAGACCAATTTTTCTAGCTTTAGGAATATTTTTTGCAATTGGTGTTGTAATTCAGTTAACTAATAATGATTCCAAAGTTTGGACTATCAAAGATTACAAATCTCAAGAATTAAATTGGCGAGATTGTTACGATGGTTTTGAATGTTCATCATTTAAAGTCCCAGTCGATTATGAAAAAATTGATAACCAGAACTTCACTCTTAGAGCATTGCGCCATAGCGCTTTGGATCAAGAAAATAAGCTGGGCTCCATAGTTGTTAACCCCGGGGGACCTGGTGGTTCTGCAACTTCGTATGCATACAACGCTGAATACATACTCTCGAAAGAGATTAATGAAAAATATGACATCGTTGGCTTTGACCCACGGGGTATCAATAAATCGGGGGAAATTCGCTGCTTAACAGATGATGAAGAAGATGCATTTTTAAGCGCGGATGCCAGCGATGGCAGGGCAGCCAGCATCGCGTCCTTATCCGCAATTTCTAAAGACTTTGCTGAAAAGTGTGCAAAAGCGGCAGGCTCAAAACTTGGACACTACAGCACGCTAGAGGCAGCAAAAGATATGGAAATTCTTCGGATCTTATTGAGCGAGAAAAAGTTAAATTTTCTAGGAAAAAGTTATGGGACATATCTAGGAACTTTGTATGCTGCACTTTACCCAGAATCAGTTGGAAGAATGGTTTTAGATGGTGCGGTATCTCCAAATGTTTTAATGCGTGAACAACAACTTGCCCAAGCGGTTGCATTTGATAGAGCCCTAAGTAATTTCTTAGCAACCCAGAAAAGATTTAAACTTGCAGATATAAAAAAATTATTATCAGAAGCTGAGACCAATCCTATGAAAGGCTCTGATGGAAGATTCGCTAGCGAATCCATAGCAATCACCGCTATCGCAACTACTTTATATGATTCAGGAGAGGGTTGGCGAGATTTAAATAAGATGTTGGTCCAAGCAATAGTAAAACGGAATCCAACCGAAATGTTTAAACAGGCAGATGCTTATAATAATCGAGATTCGGCAGGAAATTACTACAGCAATCAGACAGATGTTTCGATTATTATCAATTGTTTAGATTGGAAAGAACCAAGGACTATTGAAGAAATGGCTTCCGATCGCGGAGCATTTATAAAAGCTGCTCCGATTTTTGGACCCTATTTATATTTAGCAGCGCTGCCATGCAAATACTGGAAGACCGAGCCCCAACTTCCACCAGTGCCTTTAAAAAATATTGATACAACACCAGTTTTAGTAATAGGTGTTACAAATGATCCGGCGACACCTTATGAATGGGCGCAAGACTTGGCGGAAGTATTCACCAATGGAAAGTTATTGACCTTAAATGGCGATGGCCATACCGGCCACAATCAAGGGAATATTTGTATCGACTCGGTGGTGGATTCCTACTTTTTAACGGGAAAAATTGGTTCAAAACCCCTAATTTGTGCCAAAAGTGGTACTTAGCATCATTTGTTATACGGCATTATTTCCCCATGCGCCTAGACCATGTCTCATATGTAACATCACATGACCAACTTGCAGATACTGTGCAACGTCTTGGTTCTCGCTTAGGAAGTACCTTTGTTGACGGTGGAGTTCACCCAAGATTTGGAACTCGTAACTTCACACTTCCATTACAAAACGGTCATTACATCGAAGTTGTTTGTCCACTCGATCACCCAGCCGCAGATTCCTCACCATTTGGTAAAGCGGTTTCAAAGCGCGCTGCTGAAGGCGGAGGTTGGTTAACTTGGGTATTAGCTAGCGATGACATTTCACC
>DDMR01000021.1:5775-6086 GCA_002340925.1 Actinobacteria bacterium UBA2541 | reverse complement strand
TCTTTTCGTGGTGGCGGGGGAGGCGATTTCAAGATTGCGGCAAAATCTTGCTTTGCCCACTCTAATTTTTTATTTGCAATCAATAGTTTTTCAATTTCATCACGAAGTTCAATCAGAAGTTCAACGTCAAGTGCTGCGTAATTTAACCATTCGGGGCGTAGCGGACGGAGCGACCAATCTACGGCGCTGTGTTCTTTTGCAAGAGTTACATCAAGTAATTGCTCGGTGAGTGGGCCTAAGCCAACTCGCTCACAACCTGCAATTCTTCCAGCTAATTCGGTATCAAAGATTATTTTTGGATCAATTCCTAC
>DDMR01000021.1:0-5750 GCA_002340925.1 Actinobacteria bacterium UBA2541 | reverse complement strand
GCTTCACTCATCTCAGCCCAATATGGGCTTGTCCCAACTGCGATTGGGTCAATTAAATGTAGACCACCGCCTCTGCGTTTTATTTGGATTAGGTAAGCGCGGGCTGAGTATTTATAACCAGATGCACGTTCGGCATCAATTGCAATTGGTCCGCTACCTGACTTCAACTGCGAAAAAACTTCACCAAGATCTTCTGAGGTTTCAATTAGCGCTGGAACGCCACCAATTGGTGCAAGAAGTGGTTCTGCCATTATCTACTGCGACTTAGCTGGGTAACACCATCTGGAATCGGTGCGAGCCCCGCTGACATTTCTAAAAGTTCGACCCAAGCTTTTATATGGCTAGAAATATTTCTGCCAGAGGTAGGCGTCCAAGAAGCTCTGACTTCTAATTCGCTATCTTCTTCCAAATTCTCTAACGTTCCAAATGAAACGCTAGCAACTTTAGTCACGGTTCCGCTTGGCGCTGTGAAATCACAACTATTTGCTTTGAGTGATTCCATTAACCAGGTCCATCCAATATTGCAGAGCATGGGGTCGGCTGCCATTTCGTTATCTATTGCTGCTCTTACAAAAGTTACACATCTAAAGTTGCCGGACCAGCCTTCTTGACCATCTGGATCATGCAGAAGAACAAATCTTCCCGTTGCGGCATCTTCTAAAACATCAGCAGTCATCGCAAATGCGAACGGTGCAAGTTTTTGTGGAGCCGGAACTTCCTCTAGAAGGATTTCCACCCGGGGCTTGATAGCGCGAATTTGAGCAATAATTTCATCAAAATTCTCGGCCATGTGAAAATGGTAAGGCGTTGCCAGAGCTATCAGGTGAAGGCGCGAGCAATAAACGAGGTGGCATGTATTAACCTCCTCCAATGGCTTCGATACTCGCGCTACTTTCTAGCATTCTCTGGGGAACTGCAGATTATTTAGCCGGAAATATGACTAAACGGTTTAAAGCCATTGCCGTAACTGGTGTATCTCAGGCGTTTGGTTTGATTACTGGAATTGTTTTAGTTCTTGTAACCGGGTCTTATATTGCACCAAATTTAAGTTGGGATGGATATTTTCTTCCAGCAGCTGGTGCTGGAATCGCAGGATTTTTTGGACTTGTCTCTTTTTATTCCGGACTAGCAACTGGTCGCATGGGAGTTGTCTCTCCAATAAGCACGATGAGCGCTGTGATTCCATTAACTTTTGCATTTATTTCAGGTGAGCGCCCAACTGCAATTCAAATCTTAGGGATGAGCATCGCACTACTAGGTGCTTTTTGTGCATCGGGACCGGACATTGTTAGTGGCCTACCAATCAAGCCACTTCTCTATGGACTTGGTGCGGCACTTGGCTTTGGGATTGCCTTAACACTTATGGCGCAAGGATCAAAGACAAGTTCGCTAATGACAATGACATCGATGCGGGTTATTTCAGTTTCCATGTGCATACTTATTGCACTTCGCTTTAGAACTGTTGGTGGTTTTAGATTATCTGATCTCTGGCTCTTGGTTGTGATTGGAATGACAGACTTTGCTGCAAACTTATTGCTCGGTGTTGCAACGACAAAAGGTTTAGTCTCAGTCGCAATGGTATTTGGTGCGCTATTCCCAATAGTAACTTCGCTTCTAGCCTTTAAGTTCTTGAAGGAACGACTTCATAAAGTTCAATACCTAGGAATTTTCTTTGCAGTCGCTGGAGTTTCCTTAATCTCAATTGGTTAATTTCGAATAAGTTTTAAGAAGGTTTCACCATCTACTTTCTCACTTGATTCAACTGTGAAATCCCGAGTCAGAGCGCTTAGGTCGTAAACATTCTCGCCGCCAGATTTGTTGCTTAGCGTTAGATAAAGCTCATCTATCTGATTGGCTATCAGCAGCTCTTGGACTAAACGCATTCCGCCTTCAACCAAGATATTTCCACCAAATTCTTCGCCGGCTCTATTAGCTGCACTTACCGGGTCGAGTTCCCAAATTCGCGCCTTTGGATTAGATCGAACGCTCTCCGGGATTTCACCAGAGCGTGTAATTACTACGAGGGGAACCGGAGTAGACGCGTAGGGTTCAGTTCTAGCGGTGTTGCCCCCAATTAGGATTACCGAGGCCAGGGCCCGAAGTTCGTGAAATCGCTTTCGATCGCTGGCGGAACTCAACGCCTTTGAGCTGCCATCTAGGGTTGTGCTGCCATCGCTTCCCAACACCAAGTTGGCCAGAACTCTCATGGGCAAACCGTAGTGTCAGTGGGGCCATTTATCATTTTTTTATGATGATCGATTGCCAAACTTGCACCATGCGCGATATCTCATGTGGAGATTGCGTTGTATCAGTTCTTCTAAATATCACCGCAGCACCTGCGAGTGAAATCTCAAAAAGCCAAATCAGTGCGCTCTCAGTACTCTCAGATAAAGGCTTAGTCCCGCCATTACGATTTGAAAGCGCTGTGAATCAAGCGTAATTTCAAAGATATTTGAACTCAAACCTTGCGATTGGTTACCCTTCTCAAATGAAATTAACGAGATCAGCGGCGCAGCTTCTTTCTGCAGCGCTGGCAACCTCGCCTCGGCCGATAGCGAGTCCAGGTTCAGCGCAGCAATCAGATTTCAATTCCGCTTTTCGGACTCCTAAACTCAGTTTCTACGGTGCCACCCGAATCTAGCCGCCGAAAGATTCTTCTCGTCACAAATGACCTGGGGCCTCGATCTGGCGGAATTGAAACTTTCATTCATGGCTTATTGGAAAAATTAGATGGATCGCAAATTGTAATTCTTACCTCCGCCCAAGAGGGCGGTTTGGATTTTGATAAAGAGCTCAATCGAAAGTTCGGGCTAATTGTTTACCGAGATCGATCAAAGGTTTTGCTGCCAACTCCTAGAGTTATCCGCAGAGTCAAAGAATTAATGCGCGCCCACGAAGCAACAACTATTTGGTTTGGGGCAGCAGCACCTCTCGCACTGATGGCGCCCAATTTACGTCGCGCTGGAGCGAAACGAATTATTGCCTTGACTCATGGCCATGAAGTTTGGTGGGCGAAGTTACCGCTTTTCAATTTAGCAATGCGCCGGATAGGTAACTCTTCTGATGTGCTCACCTATCTTGGGCCATATACAAAATCTGCCATTGCTAAATCTGTGGGCAAAAAAGTATCACTAGTCCAAATTGCTCCAGGAATTTCAACCGAACTCTTTCAACCTGGCAGCAAACCTGCAGACTTGATTGAGAAATATGAAATCGGTAATCGTCCAACCTTGTTATGTGTTGGCAGATTAGTCCACCGAAAAGGACAGGACCGACTGATTGAAGCGATGAGGAAGATCAAAGTTGAGAGTCCTGATGCGCTACTTTTATTTGTGGGAAGCGGACCTAGAGAAGCCCATCTAAGGAAGCTCATTAGAAAGTTTGATTTAGAGAACGATGTGAAGTTACTTGGCCGCATTACATATGACCAACTACCAAAACATTTTTTACTTGGAGATGTTTTTGTCGCTCCATCAAGATCACGGTTAGGTGGGCTGGAGGTAGAGGGTTTAGGGATTGTTTATCTAGAAGCGAGTTCATCTGGACTTCCAGTAATCGCCGGAAACTCCGGTGGCGCACCTGATGCAGTGCTCAACAATAAGACTGGAATTGTCGTAGATGGAAATGATATTGATGAGATTTCAAAGGCCTGTATTTTGCTACTGAATAACCCAGATCTCGCCGAAGAATTTGGAAGCGCCGGTCGAATCTGGGCAGTTGAAAATTGGAATTGGAATTATTGGGGGAGCAAGTTTAAGGGAGTTTTAGAAGGTTAGAATTTTGTTTTCAACGCCGATGGCAATTGCTTGCGAGCGGTTTCGAACTTCAAATTTTCGATAAATTGTTGCTAGGTGACTCTTGATCGTCGCTTCAGTTAGAAAAAGCTCGGAGGCCATAGCCTTCGCGGTTAAGCCCCGAGGTAAGAGCAGCAGAACTTCCTTCTCGCGTTTCGTGAGCGAGGTAAGAGCCGGGCGCTTCTCTTCGCTCTGCTCCAGAAAATACTTAGGGAAGCCGAGTAGCTCCTTTAACTGAAGGAGAATCTCCTCAGCAGAGTTATCAGCGTCGAGCTGCTGGTTGATTTCAGAAATTGCTCGGCGAATTTCGATCGAGAAAATAGTTCTAGAAGTCTCATCAGCAGCAGGAATTTCAGCGCTAAGCAGGTCAGAGAGGGCAGAAACCTTCGACCTTAGCCCTCGCAAGAAGGCCCGATGCTCCGTGCCGCACTCGTTCCGTCCGGCTAGGACATCTAAACCATTGCCAATATTGCTTAACTCTTCACTTATCTCGTCGTGTAGGCCACGAGCGGTTTTCACGTAAAGAGCGCTTCGATTTCCTCTGCGAATTCGGCAGCAACTACATGTCGCTTGACTGACATTTTTGCAGTGAGCTGACCGCCAGCAATTGTGAAGTCAGTTGGCAAGATCGTGAATTTACGAATTGATTCAGCGCGGCTTACTGCTTTATTCGCCTCATCAATCGCAGTTTGAATTACTGAATTCAAATCTGGATCTTTGGTCAGCGCGGCGATAGTTGCACCTTCCTTCTTATTCGCGGTAATCCAATTCTTAATTGCATCTGGATCAATTGTCACTAGCGCTGCGATAAATGGCTTGTTGTCACCAACGACCATGCATTGACTTACTAGTGGGTGTGAGCGGACTCGATCTTCTAGCACGGCAGGAGCAACATTCTTTCCACCGGAAGTAACAATCAACTCTTTCTTACGTCCAACAATTGATAGGAAGCCTGCGTGATCAAGTGTTCCAAGGTCACCGCTCTTGAAGAAGCCATCGCTAGTAAAGGTTTCGCTATTGGCGGCATCGTTCTGCCAGTAACCGTTCATAACGATGTCACCTTTGATTAATACTTCGCCATCTTCGGCAATCTTCACTGTTGTTCCTGGAAGTGGGCGTCCCACGGATCCAACTCGTTGCGCTGAAGAAAGGTTTAGTGTTGCACCTGCGGTTGTTTCAGTTAAGCCGTAACCTTCCAAAACATTTACACCAGCACCGCGATAGAAGTGTCCAAGACGTGCACCTAGCGGCGCACCACCAGAGATTGCAGCTTCTACTCGGCCACCCATTCCAGCTCTAATCTTTGAATACACAAGTTTGTCGAAGAGAGCATGTTTAATTATTAATCCAAGGCTCTTCTTCTTTGAATCCTGCGCCTCGCTGTAAGCGATGGCAACATCTGCAGCTTTGCGGAAGATAGAACCCTTGCCAGCAGCTTCAGCCTTGGCTTCAGCGCCGTTGTAAATTTTTTCGAAGATTCTTGGAACTGCCAGAACGAAGGTTGGCTTAAATGTGCCAAGGTCTGCTGGAAGTCTGGTTATGTCTCCGCAGTGGGCAAGATGAAGACCAGCCGTAATTGCGCCAACTTCAACCATGCGACCAAAGACGTGAGCAATCGGAAGAAATAGGAGAGTTGATCCACCAGGCTTTAAGAATAAATCACTTGCACCTTGGACGACATTTCCGCACTCAGAGAGAAAGTTCCCGTGTGTAAGTTGAACGCCCTTAGGTTTTCCAGTTGTTCCTGATGTGTAGATAAGGGTTGCAAGAGATTTTGGATTAGGTTGATTTCTGCGNNGCAAGATGAAGACCAGCCGTAATTGCGCCAACTTCAACCATGCGGCCAAAGACGTGAGCAATTGGAAGAAATAGGAGAGTAGATCCACCAGGCTTTAGGAATAAATCACTTGCACCTTGGACGACATTTCCGCACTCAGAGAGAAAGTTCCCGTGTGT
>DDMR01000056.1 GCA_002340925.1 Actinobacteria bacterium UBA2541 | reverse complement strand
GAGCTAGAAATTTGCTTCTGTAATTCAATGTAACCCTCGTCAAAGCGGCGCATAAAGCCCACTTGAATAATCTTTTTGCCACCAGCAACTTCTGCTTCGACCACACGCAGCGCTGAAGGAACATCAGGAGTCATCGGCTTTTCGCATAAAACTGGCAGCCCTGCGGCAATTATTGGTAACAGAACTTCTTCATGGAATGTACCTGGTGTTGCAACCAGTGCTGCATCAATTAAGCCGCTAGCAATTGCATCCGAAATATTTGCGAACTGTTTTGCATCTGGCGCGCACTTTAAAGCTTCGGCAGCCCGCTTGGTATCTGGTTCAACAATCGCAGTGACAATTGCGCCCGACATTCGGGTATTGATTCGAATAATATGATCGGTGCCCATCGCACCAGTGCCGATTACGCAAACTCTTAGATCTGGCACCGAGAATTAACCAACCATTTCAGCATCGCGCTTATTAGCGCTAGAATGCACACAACTTAAATTCGAATCAAGTTTTGAACAATCTTCGCAGAGCAGAATCAATTCGTGACAGCTTGCAGTAGCGCAGTTGAAGAAGGTATTTGTCTTAGCGCTACATCTTTCACACTCGCCAATAACCTTGGTCTTGGTAGAAAAATTAATTGCCATGCGACCATCAAAGGTGAAGAGCGAACCTTCCCAAAGTGATTCATCACCAAACTTGTTTCCGTATCGGACTATGCCGCCCTCAATTTGGTAGACCTCTTTAAATCCGCGTTTGACCATTACAGCCGACAGGATTTCGCAACGAATCCCACCAGTGCAGTAAGTGACGATTGGTTTATCTTTAATGTGATCGTATTTTCCGCTCTCAATTTCGCTGATGAAATCTCGACTGCTTTCGACATCAGGAACTATTGCATTCTTAAATTTACCAATCTTGGCCTCAAATGCATTTCGACCATCGAAGAAGACAACCTCGTCGCCACGCTCTTCTACCAACTTATCTACTTCATAAGGCTTCAAATGCTTTCCGCCATTTATGACACCATTAGCATCAACATCAATTTCTGCAGGGCTACCAAATGCGACAAGCTCATCCTTGACTCGGACATTTAGCCTTGGAAAATCATTTCCGGTTCCACCAGACCACTTAAAATCGATCTTCTTAAACCCTGGATACTTTTTTGTGGTCTTCACATATTTCTTTAAGGCGGACATATCGCCGCCAACAGTTCCATTGATTCCATGTTTTGAAACCAAGATCCGGCCCTTGATATTCAAGGATTCACAGAGCGCCTGTTGCCACAAGCGCACGCCTTCTGGGTCAGTAATCGGAGTAAAGCCGTAATAGAGAATTATCTTCTGGAGTTCCACAGCATAATCTTAACGAGCCAGGCGTTAAGATTGAAACGTGGAATACAAGAAAATCTGGAGCGGAGTCCCAGCGCCAGTTCGTAAATTGATCGTCTTGGTAATCGGCTTCACGCTCATCGCCATCGGCAGCATCTTAATTATTCTTCCCGGACCATTTACCTTGCCCTTCATGATTGCCGGCCTCTTTATTCTCGCTCTTGAATTCACTTGGGCCAGATCATTGTTGACTAAGGCACAAGAATCGGCCAGAAAAGTTGATCCCCGAAAACTTAAAAAACGAAAGCCGAAAGAGTTGTAGAGAGAAGAGTGTTATGACAAATCACGGAAATATGTATGGACCTGCCTTCACATTTCTAGGTATTCCATCATGTGATTTAGATGATTCATCAACTTACAAAGGCGCAGATGTAATCATTATTGGTGCGCCTATTGATTCAGGAACATCTCATCGGTCTGGTGCAAAGTTTGGACCACAAGCAATTCGCGGTGGAGATTATTTGCCACATGATGGATCAAGACCGCATCTAGCACTTCGCACAGATGGTTTAAAGGACCTTAAAGTTTTTGATGCCGGAGATTTATTAATGCCCGGTGGAGATTTAGATAAGTCACTTGAAGTTTTAAAGGCTGCAACCGAAAAGATTTCGCGTGCTGGAATAATTCCAGTTGTTCTGGGTGGCGATCATTCGATTGCATCTGCAGATGTCGCCGGAATTGCCATGCACCGTGGCAAAGGCAAAATATCGATGATTCACTTTGATGCCCATGCCGATACTGGAGAAGATCACTTTGGAGCACTTGTGGGGCACGGAACTCCGATGCGAAATCTAATTAACAACGGCTACGTTCGCGGCGATCGCTTTCTACAACTTGGCCTTCGCGGATATTGGCCAGAAGATAAGACTTTGAACTGGATGCGCGATCAGGGCATGCGCTCATATGAAATGACTGAAATCCATCACCGCGGATTAAAAGAAGTTCTAGATGAATCTTTCGCAACACTTACAAATGAATGCGACGGGGTTTTCTTATCCGTTGATATCGATGTTGTGGACCCAGGTATGGCACCAGGAACTGGAACACCAGAGCCAGGTGGAATGACAAGTCGCGAATTACTAGAAGCGGTTCGCCGAATTTGTTTAGAGCTGCCGATAGTTGGTATTGATATCGTTGAAGTTGCTCCACCATTTGATAACGCAGACATAACTGCAATCCTTGCCAACCGAGTTGTTCTAGAAGCACTTTCTGCGATTGCAAAGCGACGCAATGGTTCGAGTTACAACCCAACACAGAACCTTTTAGATCGCTAAGCTAATAATTTGACTCGAAAAGTGTCATTTTAGATCGCTCAACTGTGGTTGTATTGCGCTCATGAGCACACCTTCGCGCGGAAAAATCTGGGGCGCGCTCTGGGTGGTCTACATAGTTTGGGGATCAACTTACTTAGCGATTGAATATTCAATTCGCTCTATGCCGCCACTTTTGGCAATGGGATCCAGGTTTCTTGCAGCGGGGCTATTGATGGGTGCTGTTCTCGCCATTAAATATGGTCTAGGGTTTTTAAAGATTACAAGAAGTCAGATTCCTTTCTTAGCTCTACTCGGTGCACTCTTGTTGGGGCTTGGTCTTGGAATGGTGACCTTGGCGCAATTTAATGATGTCCCAACTGGCATTGTCGCGCTTTTGATTTCAGCGCTACCGTTTTGGATTGCAATCTTTAAGGCTATTGATGGAGCGAAAACTTCTATCTGGAGCTGGGTCGGAATCGCAATTGGTTTTGTTGGTGTTGGAATTTTGTTGATGCCAGAACTATCCAAGCCAAATAACGGCAGTCACATTTTCTGGATGCTTATGGTAATTCTTGGAAACCTTGGATGGGCATTTGGAACTTACATCGCCCCACGTCTTGATTTACCAAAGAGCACTTTGGTTGTCACTACTTATCAAATGCTCTTTGCTGGTATCGCCATGTCATCGGCAGGATTAATCGCCGGAGAAGATGTGGCAGACCTCTTTGATGCAACCCTGTCATCATGGCTAGGTTGGATATTTTTAGTTTTGATTGGTTCAATCGCAACCTATACCGCTTATCTCTGGCTTATCGGTAACGCACCAGTCGGATTGATTGCAACCTATGCTTATGTAAATCCAGTTGTTGCAGTCTCACTTGGCGTTCTATTTTTAGATGAAAAGGTATCGATTACTCTGTTGCTCGGTGCCATTGTTGTCATATTTGGCGTGTTTCTTGTAGTCAGAGTCGAAGCTCGCACTGTGGAAACGGCAAAGCCAAATATGGAAGTTGTCCAAAAATAAAAAAGTCGTTGCAGGCTATTTCCCTATAAGGAAACCCTAGTTAGAATTTTAGAATGAAATATCAACCTTCTCGCTTGTCAGTCGATAAATCTCTCACAAGTGGTAAAGAGTTCTTTGAACACATGAACTCTCGTCGCAGTGTGCGCTTGTTTTCATCAGATCCAGTTCCACAAGAATTAATCGAGATCGCAGTTCGAACTGCCAATACTGCGCCAAGTGGTGCGAATCAACAGCCTTGGTTCTTCGCTGCGACATCTGATCCAATAGTAAAACATCGCATTCGCGAAGCGGCCGAAATTGAAGAGCGCGAAAATTATGAAGGTGGTCGCATGCCACCTTCTTGGCGGAAAGCCATTTCTCATCTAGGCACTAATTCAAATAAGGAATACCTCGATATCGTGCCCTGGATTGTTGTGTGCTTTGCACAGAAATCCCAAGTTCTAGATGACGGGACACCACAGAAAAATTATTATGTTAATGAATCTGTTGGTTTGGCTTGTGGAATGTTTATCTCAAGTCTTCACACAATGGGACTTTCAACTTTAACTCATACTCCCAATCCAATGGGTTTCCTGAGTGAAATCTTTGAACGCCCTGCGACCGAACGCCCCTACATTCTTTTTCCTGTTGGCTATCCCGCTGACGGTTGCACCGTGCCAGATCTAGAACGAAAAGAGTTAGATAAAATCTTGAAGGTTTATTAATTTAAAAAGGTCTAGTGTAAAATTTCATAGTGAGCACATGGAAGAGTGATTAAGTGTTTGGCCTAATTACTGGAATTCCGATTCATCTGCAAATGCCGGCGCTCAAGTAGGCACACTCAGTTCATCAAATTTTTAATAGTTCATCAGGTATTGCACACTAAACATGGGAGACACAATGAAGTCAGAGACAAGAATCGGTAAGCAACTACAAACTTTCAATAGAGTTGCAGGAATTACGCATCTTATCCAAGGTGTGGCTCTTTTCTTTATCCTTAATGATCAGACAAAAATCCCGGTCATCACTCGCTTCTTTGATGAAACATCAGATGGTGTTGCTCCAGTTAGTCAGACGCTCTTTGAGTTTCCGATCGCGCTGATTGCACCAATCTTTCTTCTCCTTTCAGCGCTGGCACACCTAGTAATCTCTTCATCTTTTTACATCGGCACATATGAGAAAAATATTGACAAGGGCATCAACCCGATTCGCTGGTGGGAATATGCATTTAGCTCTTCACTAATGCTTGTTGTCTTACTAATGCTTGGTGGGCTGATTGAATTATCAACGGTCGTCTTCATTTTTACACTTAACTTTATTATGAATCTGATGGGGTTGATGATGGAGAAATACAACCAATTAACATCAAAGACAAGTTGGCTTCCATTTAATATCGGGGTTCTGGCAGGAATCGTGCCTTGGATTATGGGTGGTCTCTACTTCTGGGTTTCAACTAATAATATCGCTGACTCTGTTCCTGGATATGCCCAGTTTGGATTCCTCCTAACCTTTCTGTTTTTTAACAGCTTTGCAATCAATATGTGGCTTCAATATAAGAAGATCGGAAAATGGAGCTCCTATGTTTATGGCGAGAGGGCATACATAGTATTAAGCCTGGTTTCAAAGTCAGCGCTTGGATGGATTATTGTTCTTGGCACTCTCAACACCTAGAGCCACCCTTGTTCGATCATCTTGGAAGCAATTTCCGCTGCACTCAAAGAAGGATTAAAGTAAAGAAGTAGAAGAGGAAAAGTCTAGAAACGAAATTCAAACCACGTTTAATTACGTGGAACTTACTAGTTGTGTCTGCACTCTCATATAAAGTGGGACCCGGAGAAATTACTTCATGATTGCGCTTTGGCATCCAGTGCCAGGAGTCGACAAACCGCCAAAATGCCGACATGTGAATAAGCCTGCGGATGATTCCCTAAGCCTTGCCCAGTAATTGGATTCACTTGCTCCGATAAGAGCCCAGTATTACCAGCCAAAGCCAAAAGCGAATCTAGAAGTTGCAGAGCATCTTCTGCCGATCCCATCCGAATATAGGCGCCGGCAAGCCAAGTCGCGCAGATATGCATGGCGCCTTCACCATTAGGCAAGCCGTCGTCGAATCGATACCGATAAACGCCGCTCTGCTCACGAAGGTGACGTTCAACGAAGGCAACGGTTCCCATGATCTGCTCCATCGATGCCGGATAGCCCTCTAATAGTCCATGAAGCACTGATGCATCTGCTTCAGGTTGGTCGTAAGCAGCAGCGAAAGAATCCAACTCTTCACTCCACCCAGATGTTGAAATGTCATTGGCGATTTCGCGACGCAGGTCGACCCATTCTGAATTGGATTGACCAATTCGCTCAGCTATGGAGATACCTTCATTCACTGCAATCCAGCACATCATCTTTGAATAGGTGTGATGTCGCGGAATATCGCGGATCTCCCAGATACCATGATCTGGTTCCCGCCAACGTCGACGCACAGCGTCCACCATGCGACAAGTGAGATGCCACTCGTCTGCTGTAACTTCTCCACGTCTCGCTGATAGCTCATCGATGAGTAGACAGACTGCTCCGAACATATCTAACTGCAACTGCCCCTGCGCGGCATTGCCAGTACGAACAGGGCGACTACCTGCATATCCTGGAAGGGAATCAACGACACCTTCTGCCCCCGCGGCCCCGCCATCGAGCCGATAGAGCGGTCGCATGCTTTCCGCTCCGTCAAGGGATGAGTCAATTTCCTTGATCCATCTCACTAGTGCATCGCCCTCCTCCATCGAGCCAATTGCTACCAACTCACGAGCAGTAAGCGCGGCATCTCTAATCCAGCAATAGCGATAATCCCAATTGCGAATACCACCCAATCGTTCAGGCAAACTTGTGGTTGCTGCCGCCAAGATCCCGCCCGTCGGAGCGTGTGAAAGCGCCCGAAGAGTGAGCGCAGCGCGCACCTCAGCACGAGGACGAATACCAGGAAGGCTGAGCCCAGCAAGCCATGAAGTCCAAGTCTTCTCAGTTGCCGCACGCAGTAAGGCTTCGGACTGTTCATTAAGAATCTCTCCGGTTTCGTGCGCGCCAAATCGCAATTCGAGAA
>DDMR01000055.1 GCA_002340925.1 Actinobacteria bacterium UBA2541 | reverse complement strand
GATCGCATAACTGTTTCAATAAAAAAAGGCTTAATTACTCAAAGCTTAGTTGGCTAGGTAGCTTATAGGGCGATTCTTCTTTTGCTATTTTTACTGCGAGTAATCGTTTATTTATGTGATACTTCGGCAACGACTGCTTGGTAGTAATTGGGACTTGGTAAATAGCCAAGTCCCTTTTGCTTTTGTGATAAATTAAGGATTGCAAAGTTTCGAGTTGGTAACTCATATTTAAATTACTTTGCTGGAGCTGGTGACATTTAGAAGTCTCGAGATTCGTCTTGGGACTTCTATGTTTTCCACAACATTAATCCTTGCACAATTTACAAATACTTAACCTTTAGCTTGCCACTCAACATGCCATCCATTGTGTGGCCCGCATGAGCAGAAGTGTTCACTCCAGTCCAACTCTTCATTAATTCAATTTCTGGCCCCTGCGCAGCTTTTATCTGCTGAGCGAGTTCCAGGATCTCAGGATTTGAGGTACTGAGTAGTGCTAGCTCAGTCATTTCGACAGCTTGTTCATGATGGGGAATCATCATTTCAGCAAATGCGATGTCATCTGTGCTGTACTCAGAACTTGATTGGGACGAAGTAGAGCACCCTGCAAGTAATAGAGCTCCTATTGCGGTGAGAGAAATAGCAGCCAGGGTCTTAAGACGCATGGGTTATCCCTCCAATAGTTCAAATAGCCCTCTGAAAAGATACCAATCCCCGTATGGATTCTCTCGTTGAAATCCCATTTTCCCGTTAGGTAAGAACATTCATAGGGAAAATTAAGGTTTTGGCGGGGCGTTTGGCTTGAAAATCACCTACGATTTGAAAGTGCGAAGTTCCACGCTCTCAGTTGCAATATTTCAAAAAAATAAAGAAATGCACTGCGGGAATAGGACCCCCTAATGTTCAGGAAACTCGAAGTTTGACTCAATCGGGCGGAATCAGTAAAAAGAGGAGCTTACTGACGGAAATCGACTAGAACCAGGAGGCGAATTCACTATGAAAAAGTTGTTGGCTTTATTTATGGCACTGCTGTTTATTTGGCAACCAACGACCCTGTGGGCTGCGCCATCACTGGCCTCTTTGCAACTTGAGATAGACCAATTGCGAACTGTGGCAGCTGAAAAGTTTGAGGCAGCGAATGAAGCTACCTTGAAGATCAAGAATTTAGAGAATGAGACCAGAAATTTAAGGGATAAGGGATTAGTCGCCAGAGAAAAACTTGTTGAAGTGAACAAGGTCTTGGCCACGATTGCAGTCAATAACTATAAAAATTTGGGCCTCGGCCAAGGTCTTGAACTTTTATTTAGTGTAAACCCCACGCAGTATTTATCTGATGCATCATCTCTCAAAATTGTAGAGGCGAGATATGCAAGACAGTCACGTGAATTTGCGGTTTTGAAGCAGCGCGTTGCGGCCTCTGTAACACTTTTGGAGGATCGCACAGCAAAACTTACAGCAGAGAAAGTGATCCTCAATAGAGAAGTGGCTGCTGCAAAATTGGCTCTGGCTACAGCAAATAAGAAATTAAAGGCTTTGAGCAAGAAAGATCGCGAGAGGTTGCTCCGGGCTGAATCTCTCCGTGAGAAGAAAATACTTGATAACTCAAAAAAGTATGCGAGTTCATTTAGAGGAGATAATTCTCGGGGTTCGATAGCGCTGCGATATGCGTTAAAACAAATTGGGGACATTTATGTTTGGGGGGCAGCGGGCCCTACCAGGTGGGATTGCTCTGGCTTGACCATGCGCGCGTACCAAGCTGCGGGAGTCTCACTACCTCACTTCTCTGGAGCACAAATTAGATATGGAAAACCTGTCTCATATGAACGGCTTAAGCCAGGCGATTTATTGTTTTATGGAATTCCGAACAGTCATGTCTCCATGTATATGGGCGGTGGAAAAATGGTGCAAGCCCCACGCCCGGGTAAAAGAGTCGAGGTCATTTCTGTAACGAGAATGTTTGGCTCCAAGCCATTTGTGGGAGCGCGCAGAATTTGAGGAAAAAATATATTTCAATTTTTATGATCTCAGTGCTCTTTTCCACTTCTCCATTTTCGAATGGAGTTGCTGTAGCAAAAAAGCATAAACCAACTCTGGCGCAGATAGAAAGTGCTAAGAAGGTTGAATTAGAAAAGAAGAGAGTTGCTGAAAATGCTGCTAAAAAACTTAACGATGCCAGAGGAGATTTAAAAAAGTTGGCAATTCTTGCGGATGCTGCGCAATTAAAATTTCTAGCAGCCCAGAGAGAGTTAACGGCCGCAACGAATGAGCTAAACGTTGCAACAGCTGCACACACAGCTGCGCTAGCTGGGGTTTCTGATACTCGTGATGAAATTGGCAGTTTGGCTAGAAATGCTTACATGAACGGTGGCGGAATAAGTAACTTTGATGCAGTTTTAAACGCTAATGGCCCACAAGAAATTATTGACAGAATTTCCACGTTGGAAAATCTGGGCGCGCGTAATAAGACTGTGCTGTTCAGATACAAGAAAGCTGAAGATATTGCGCAAAAAGCGCGGATTGTCGCGGATGATGCGCGAAAAAAGCAACAAGTTGTCGTGGAAAAAGTCAGCGCAATTAAAAAAGAAGCTGAGGATGTTCGAAATGCCCAGCAAGCAGAGGTAGCAAAGCTACAAGCGGTCCAAGACAAATTACAACGTGAATTAGCCTCGGCTAGAAAAATTAGATTAACTCTTGAGCAGAGAAGACAGCTTGCAATTCTCGAAGAAAGTCGGGCTGCTGAGGCAGGAAAGACCACGAACCAATCTAAAGTTTGGCCAATTGGTGGCCCGACAGGTGCAAAAAATATTCGCACAAACGAAGGGGAACGACTTAAGGCTGTTGAATTTGCAAAGCGCCAAGTGTTAGCAAAGAAGCCATATGTTTGGGGCGACGAGGGGCCAAACGCTTTTGATTGTTCAGGTCTTGTATATGCAGCTTACAAACATATTGGGCTTGGATGGCCAAATTGGGATCGTCTTAATGCAAGTTTGTATTACACCTACACCAAGCAGATACCGATTGCTGAGATGCAGCCGGGAGACCTTATTTTCTATTCATACAAGGGTACTCAAAGCACAATTCATCATATGAGTATCTATGCAGGTAATGGAATGATGTGGGAGGCAAGATCGACTAAATCAGGTCTCAGATATTCAGATATTTACAGCGTTCCCGGAATGATGCCTTTTGCGGGAAGAGTCTAATTTGCGCAAAGTTATTTTGCTTTCAACCATTCTTTCAATCACTGTAGTGATGTCATTATTCTCAGTGCCTTCAATTTATGCGCAAAGTTTTGATTCGGTCACACACATACATTCAATTAAAGTGATTGGTAAAAAAATATTGATAGGCACGCATGAGGGCCTATTTGTTTATAAGGGTCCAAACAATATGAAGCCGATTGGTAAAGAACGATTCGATATCATGGGGCTCGCAATCTCCGGCAGAACCATGTATGCGAGTGGGCACCCTGGGAAAGGTTCAAAATTGCCAGAACCCGTCGGATTGCTCAGATCTGATGATGGAGGAATTACCTGGAAAAAAGTCTCACTTCAGGGTCAAGTTGACTTTCACTTTTTAGAGGCGCAAGGAAGAGAGATTTATGGCGTTGATGCTCAGACAAATATGCTCATGTATTCCTCGAACTCAGGAAAAGTTTGGCGAAAAGTTGAGCCCAACCAATTCTCTGATATCGCTATCTCAAGTCAAAAACTGGGCGATAGTTTTGGAATTCAAGATAAAAAGCTTATGAAGAGTTCAGGGGTATTTACCGATTTATCCCTGATAAGAACAGCTTTTCCGATTAGCGAGATAGAACTTGTGGGGAGAACTCTTTACGCTTCTTCTGGGAAATCAATTTTTAAATCTTCGAGTCAAGGAAAATCCTGGAAGAAAATCTATACATTTGATATCGAAGTATCTGGTTTAAGTTCATCAAATGATCTGCTGGTCGCGGTTGTTGGAAATCAGATTTTTGCCTCCGAAGATGGGGGAGAGAGCTTTAAGTAGCAGATAGCGGATCAGGCTGAATTTTTAGCGCTTACTCCACTCAAAGGTTGGGCTGTGACCCGAATTACGCAACGCTTTTGTTGCGTAATTCACTCAAAAGTCCTAGGTTTTGGGAGTAGATAAACAACTAAAACCCCAGAAAGAGCAACTAAATGACTCCCAAACATCGAATCGGGCTCGTGCTCGGCGCAGCAGTAATCTCAATTTCAACTTTGACTGGCTGTTCATCGGGTTCTGATCAGGCAAAAGATGTCTCTGAAATTACCGTTTATTCCGGCCGCGCCGAAGAGTTCATTGCACCGTTCTTTGCTGAATGGGAAGCGAAGTCAGGTATCAAACTCAACATTCGTTATGGCGATTCTGCAGAACTAGCCGCTCAAATTTTAGAAGAGGGCAAGAATTCACCAGCGGATTTGTTCTTATCGCAAGATGCAGGTTCATTGGGAGCAGTTTCTAGTGAAGGTCTTTTCACAAAACTTACTTCGGATATTGCTTCAGAAATACCTACCAAATATGTATCAGCGAATCGAAATTGGGTCGGAGTCACAGGCCGCGCACGAGTATTTGCCTATGCGCCTGATCGCGTAAGGACACTTCCATTATCAGTTGCAGATTTAACAAAGCCTGCTTACAAAGGCCAGGTAGGAATTGCGCCTACCAATTCATCATTCCAAGCTTTTGTAGCAGCGCTTGTTGAAAACAAAGGCCAAGAATTTGCAAAGTCATGGCTTAAAGGGCTTCGAGATAATGGCGTGAAAATATATGCAAAGAACGGTGCAATCGTTGAAGCGATTGATAAGGGTGAGATTTCGCTTGGCCTGGTTAATCACTATTACATCTGGGAAGTTAGCGAAGCCCTTGGTCGCGACATAAATGTAAAGAATGGATTCTTTGCTGCTGGCGATCTTGGAAACTTGATAAACGTATCAGGCGCTGGTGTTCTGACTTCTAGTAAGAAACAATCAGCTGCCGAAGAACTCATCAATTTCTTAACTTCTGCCGCCGCTCAAAATGAGTTTGTGGAGAAGACGCATGAATATTCATTGCTAGAAGGTGCGAAGCAACCCGAAGGACTTCCGGCACTTCTAGAAATCGGGGCCCCAACCGTCGATCTTGATTCACTTAAAAATATTTTAATTACCCAGAATATTTTAATTGAGGTTGGCTTGCTCTAATAATGCAAACCACTTATTCCCGCCGCACACACTCCTCTATATCTGCTTTATCGAAGAGTGCGCGTAATCAGAGTGCCTCAAAACTGGCGCTTCGAAGTGCAGTCGGAATAGTTTTGTTTTTGTCTACAGTTCCAATGATTTACCTCTTTATTCGGGCCGCTCAAAAGCCATTTGGCCAATCCGTTGACCTTCTATTCCGAGCGAAAACCTTACAAGTTTTGGGCACAACAGCGATACTGGTTTTAGCCGTAGTTGTCCTGACCCTTATTTTTGGTGTCACCTTAGCCAGCGCCCTTCATTTTGTTAGGCTTCCATTTCGTTCGATACTTATCATCCCAACAGTTTTACCTTTAGCTATTCCATCTTACGTTTTTACATATACCTGGATTGCATTTGTTCCTGGGTTTAGTGGGACCTTTGCAGCTATTTTTATTCTTACACTATCGACACTGCCATATGTAATTTTGGCAACCTTGGCTGGGTTGCGTTCTGTTGATGAATCGCAGATTGAAGTTGCTCGATCATTAGGTCTATCCAATTATGAAATTTTCTTCCGCGTTGTATTGCCTCAAGTTAAAGGCCATATCAGCGCAGGCGTTCTGCTTTCAGCGCTTTACACATTGAGTGATTTTGGAGCTGTTTCACTTCTAAATGTTGAGTCCTTAACTGTAACTATTCAAAATATATATCGTGCTTCATACGATCGGGGAGCAGCCGCAGTTATTGCTCTGGTTTTGATTGCATTTTCAACCATAGTAGTAATTATCGATGATCGAGTTAAGAATAGAACTAAAGCAGGCGAAGCAGTGAAGGCACCGACATCAAAACAGGTACTAATCGAAAGTAAAGGAACTCGTTTAATTACTCTGTTTATTCTGACTAGTCTCTTCATTGTTTCAATTGCGATCCCTTTCTATGTCTTAATCACCAGATTTTTAGATAACCGAGTCACAATAAATTGGCCAGATCTCTTGTCAGCTTCTCTTTCAACTCTTCTAGTTGCAGCTATAGGTGCGGCAATTGCTCTGGTTCTCGCAGCTCCATTAGGAATTCTTTTATCTGGTCGGCCAGACAAATTCACTAGATTTGCACAGCGCATAATCACCGTTGGACATGGTCTTCCCGGAGTCGTAGTTGGACTAGCTCTTGTTTCTGTTGGCTCGAAATTGGGAGTGATTTACCAGACGATATTCTTCTTGGGATTTGCATATGCATTGCTCTTCTTAGCAAAACTAGTAGCAAGCATCAATGCTTCGCTTGCAAGAGTGCCAAGTGGCGTCAAAGATGTTGCGACCAGTTTGGGTGCAAATCCTTGGGCAGTTATTAAAAAAGTTGTGGCACCGATTGCGGCCCCGGGAATAAGCCTTGGAACGATCCTGGTATTTCTAACGGCCATGAAAGAACTTCCAGTTACGTTGATGCTGCGTCCAACAGGCTTAGAGACTTTGGCAACAGAGATTTGGAGCTCGGCAGCAATCAACAGATTTAACGAGGCTGCACCTTATGCATTAATCTTGGTCTTGATTGCAGCTCTACCAACTTTTTTAATTAGTCGTCCAGATAAGGCTGATCGAATGTTCGTCAACGAGAGTATGGGGAGTGAAAAATGAGTTCACTTGAAATATCTCACCTAAGCGTCTCATTTGGTGAAAAGGTTATTCTCGACGATCTTTCGTTCTCGCTTAAAGAGGGGCAGATTGCAGCTCTCTTGGGCCCATCTGGCTGTGGCAAGACAACAATGTTGCGCAGCATTGCCGGACTAATTAAACCTAATTCGGGAACCATCCGAATCGGCAAACAACTTGTTTCACTCTCATCACTTGTAATGCCATCTCATAAGAGAAAGATTGGCTATGTTCCTCAAGATGGTGCGCTCTTTCCACATTTGAATGTCGCTGAGAATATTGCATTTGGTTTGGATAAAACCTTGCTTACTAAAGATCAGATAAGCCAGACGGTCAAAGACATGCTTCTACTCATCGAGTTGCAAGGCTTTGAAAAACGTATGCCAAGCGAACTTTCAGGCGGTCAACAAACCCGCGTTGCGCTTGCTCGTGCACTCTCAATAAAACCCACAATTGTGCTTCTTGATGAACCTTTCTCTGCGCTGGATGCCGAACTCCGGGGCGATCTTCGTTCACAAGTTATCGAACTTTTACGTGCTCGCAATACCACAGCGATATTGGTAACTCATGATCGCGAAGAGGCGCTGGTATCAGCGGATGTAGTTGCACTTATGCGCGAAGGAAGAATTATTCAAGAAGGTTCGCCAGAAGATGTTTATTCGCTTCCTATTTCACCCGCCATTGCTGCGAGCACCGGTGAGGCCTTACTACTTGAAGCGGCGCAATCAGATGACGGCTCCATTAGTTATCTATTCAACAATTCATTGCCACCTGAAACTTCAAAAACTAATGGTCAAGTGGTTATTAGACCAGAAGAGATTATGATTTCTAGAAGCATCTCATCTAATTCAGCAAAAGGAAAAATTGCGAAAATTAATTACTATGGGCATGATGCAATGGTTACGGTCAAAGTAAAAAGCCAAAATGTGATTGTCCGAATTCCAGGTCCATTTGATTTTCAGGTTGGTGAAGAAGTTTCATTGGAACACACAGGCCCGATGAGATTTTTCCCTTCAAATTGAATTATTTTCCGTTGCGCTGATGCCTAAGACAAGGTAAGATTTTACCATGCGCCGAATTCGACAGTCATTGCGCGAATTCCTGGAAAATGAGTCAACAAGCGGAATTCTGATTTTGATTTTCGCTGCGCTTGGATTGATTGTTGCAAATTCTCCATCAAGTGAGACTTATTTCGACTTATTGAAGCTGGATTTTTCAATAGGATCTGGTTTTTTACTAATCAATTTAACAATTCAAAAGTTTATTAATTATGTCTTAATGACTCTTTTCTTCTTTGTAGTTGGTCTAGAAATTAAGCGAGAGCTGACGACTGGGCACCTAGCATCATTTAAAAGAGCACTGATGCCACTCTTGGCAGCACTTGGTGGAATTGCCGTACCTGCCTTGATTTATCTTGCTATTGCTGGCCGAGAGGCTCCCGGAGGTTGGGGGGTGCCGGTCGCAACAGATATAGCTCTAGCCGTTGGTTTGCTTGCAATGCTTGGCTCAGTAGTTCCTGATTCCTTAAGATCCTTCTTGCTAGGTGTTGCTGTCATCGATGACATCGCTGCAATTCTTATAGTGGCATTTGTTTATTCCAGCGGCATCAAATTCTCCTGGCTTGGCATGGGGCTGCTTGTAGTGCTTGCAGTTCTTTTAGTTCAAAAGCTAAATGTTTCATCAGTAAGCGCATATTTGATCTTGGGAATTTTGCTCTGGTTCGCTCTTTACAAGACTGGCGTTCACCCAACTCTTGCGGGAGTGATTCTTGGATTATTAACGCCAGATATCCCAAAGAGAATTAAGAAAGTTTCTGCTGACGAATCAGATTTATCTACGGTGATTGAGTGGCTAGAGCACAAACTGCATCCGTATAGTGCATTTTTCTGTGTGCCAATCTTTGCCTTCGCTAATACCGGAGTTGTCATAAACTCCGAATCTTTAAGCCAAGCAAGCAGATCTGTGATTGCCTGGGGCATATTTTTTGGCCTGGTTGCCGGAAAGCCAATTGGCATCCTTGCAACAGCTGTTGCTGCTGCAAAGTTTAAGGTTGCTGATTTCCCCAAGGGCGCCAGCAAGGCGCTCCTTGGGGCTACGGGAAGCACGGCAGGTATTGGATTTACCGTTGCTATCTTTATAGCTCAGTTAGCATTTAAAGATCCACAAGTGCAAGAACTGGCGATAATTGCAGTTATTTTTGCATCAGTGGCCAGTGCTGTTATTTCAGTTTTACTTTTCCGAATTTTTTCGCGGCAGAAGTAGTTGACTTAAGCTCTCAACCTCTGAATTGTGCGACATCCTGTGAAATTGTTGCTAGCATTCACCTACGTTAAGGGGAGTACCTCGTTGGGCATCTTCGTCAACACGGATAGAAATATCCCGGAGCTGCGACCAATAAGTGGTTGAGGGAGACCTTGGCTCCTTGGCCCTTTAGCGAAATAGGTGTAAGTAATGGATGTCTCATTAACAACGTGGTTTCTTGTCCTCGGTGCGATTCTGGCGCTGATTGTCATCGACTTGTTAACCGTAAGTCGCAAACCCCACGAAGTAAAATTTAAAGAAGCAGCAACCTGGTCAGTTTTCTACATCGCTGTTGCGATTGGTTTTGGCGTCTGGGTTTGGCAGAGTTATGGGTCTCAATTTGGAACGGAATACTTCGCAGGGTATTTAGTAGAAAAATCTCTATCAGTCGATAATCTCTTCGTCTTTATTATTATTTTGGCACAATTCAAGGTGCCATCGATATATCACCAACGAGTTCTGCTTTTTGGCGTGCTCCTGGCGCTTGTCTTACGTGGAATCTTTATCGCAGTCGGAGCCGCCGCTCTTGCTGCCTTTAGCTTCACCTTCGTAATATTCGGCGCAATTCTCATTTGGACTGGCGTCGGACTCTTTAAGCACTGGGATGAAGATCCAACTCCAGAGGATAACTTTCTGGTGAAAATCATCAGAAAACGAATTCCAATGTCTGATGAGTTTGATGGATCAAAGGCATTTACTAAGGTCAACGGAAAGCGAATTGCAACGCCAATGTTCTTGGTGATGATTGCAATTGCATCTACAGACCTATTGTTCGCTCTTGATTCAATTCCAGCAACCTTTGGTGTTACTCAAGAGCCATTCCTAGTCTTTGCAGCTAATGCCTTTGCGTTACTTGGATTACGCGCACTGTATTTTTTGCTTAAAGGCTTGCTAGATAAATTGATCTACCTATCACTTGGCCTATCGATAATTCTGATGTTTATCGGAGTCAAGTTGATTATGACTTACTTGCATGAAGTTTGGTATGACGTGCCAAAGATTCCTATTGTTGTAAGCCTTGTGGTTATAGCAGCAATTCTAATTGTTTCAACGGTAGCTAGCTTGATTAAATCCAAGCGTGATCCAAGTGCGCATGCGCATGCTGGCCGAGTCACCGAAGCGAAATAACCGCATGACCATGACGAGGAGAAGAAGTAAATCTCTCTAGGTGAACCTTGTGTTGTTTAGAAATTCGAACGTAAGGATTTTGTAAGCAACACAAGGAGCGCAGTTAGTGAAAGTATTGCCGCTAACACAATGTAGGTAGCTTTCAATCCATAGTGTTCAACAGAAAGACCTGCCAACACCATTCCTAACGGTGGTGTTGCGTAAAAGACTGCGGTCTGAACCCCGAATACGCGACCATGTAATTCTGCCGGAATTCTTGTTTGAACTAGCGTGCTTATTAATGGGTTATACGGTCCCCACGACAAACCTAAGAAGAATCCGGAAACCATTAATAGCGGCAATGAAGGAAGAAATGCCATCGGAACGATACTCACTGCGCAACCAATCAAAATCAAACGCATCAAGGTTCGTCGCTGAATCCTTGCGCTGATCCAGCCATATCCAAAAGAGGTAATCGCCCATCCTGTGGCAAGTGCAGAAATCACAAGCCCCAATCCAGTAGGGCTATCTATATCTTCAAAATATGTTGGCAACACAACTGATTCAGTTGGCAGATACACGCCTGCAATAATCAATATTGCAATACTCAGCGTTCTAAGTAACTTGTCACTCCATAATGTTTTTATACCCATTCGTATTCGTGTGTCCGAGGCTTCGCCTTCTTCTCTGGCCAATGCTTGGGAATCCTTACCTAAATCTCCGACCCTCAAAATTGCTATTGCCAGAGCAGCGATAATAAATAATGCAGCTGGAACCCAGAATGAATTGACTGAACCAATTGTCGAAATTAACCAGGCACCAATGGCGGGTCCGAATATCCATGAAGCCCCCTTAATTCCATCGTGAATCCCATTAAGTTGATCAAGACTGCTATCTGATTTTTTTGCAACATCGGCCAGAAGAGTTTTTCTTGCGGTATATCCAGCTGGATCAAAGATTGCACCGATTAGCGCAATCAACAGAATTGATAAATTTGAAAGCCCAAAAGTAAGCGCAATAATTGGGAATGCTGCGACAGATAGCGAAGAGAGTAAATCAGCGGAGATACTTACACTCCGCCTTCCAATCCGATCAACCATCCATCCGCCAATAGGGGAGACCAAGATTGCCGGCAGAGATGAAATTGCTACTACTAGTCCCGCAAAAGCAGGGGAACCGGTTCGCTCAAGAATCAGCCAAGGAATAGTAATCATCACAATGGAATTTCCTAGCCCTGATGCGAAATTGGAAACCTCAAGCAGGATGATCGGAGCTCTCTTTTTCATTAGTTGATCATCCGACTCTCTGAGTTGGTATTGCCGCGTGTAGCTTTGCGTGTTTGGCTACCAAGATCATTACTTTATGTAAAAATCTTTAATAGGGAACTAATTGGTTTACTGGCTTCTGAAGGGTGGCGAAACTTTAAGCCAGTATTTACCTTGTAACTATTTCTGCGTCCGATTCGGGTAATAGTTACATAACCAGATTCTTCGAGATCGGCGAGAATTGCTTGGGCGCTTCGTTCGGTGATTCCAACTGTGTCGGCAATATCGCGAACTCGCGAATCAGGATAGCGACCTAGATGGACTAGAACGTGCCCGTGATTCGACAGGAACGTCCACTCACGACTGATTTCAGATACCGATGCCATGAATCAGAATATACCAGAAATTTGATACCTGAAATAGATTTCTGTTATATTCGTGGTGGAAATTTAAGGGGAGTATCGTGAGCTTAACTTCGGTAGCAATAACAAATCTGACTTCAGTGGCCGTTCTGGTGTTTATCCTGGGCTTTCTGGGAGCCAGAATCAAGAGCGATGTCCGCATTCCTGAGCAGGTCTATCAAATGATCTCAATCTTTTTACTTTTTGGAATCGGACTTAAGGGCGGACATGCCCTAAAAGGAACCTCGCTCTCAAGCTTTGCTGCCCCAGCAATTGCGACAATAGTTCTCGGAATCCTTATCCCAGTTATTGCATATCTGACTTTAAAGTTTGTAAAGAAAATTAATGACATTGATCGTGGCGCCATAGCTGCACATTATGGGTCTACATCATTAGTGACATTCTCGGCTGCGCTGCTCTTCTTGGAAAGCAGCGGAATAGAGGTAGAAGGCTTCGCAACAGCTCTGCTGACAATCATGGAAGTTCCAGGGATTGTTGTTGGTGTTTACTTAGGTTCGCGCCACCGCAATAAAAGCGTGCAATGGGGTAAAACTCTGCATGAAGTCATAACCGGAAAAACAATTCTGCTCTTGGTTGGCGGACTAGTTATAGGAGCAATCACAAGCCAGGCTGGTTATTCGAAAGTGACTCCATTCTTTATTGATCTGCAATCTGGATTCTTGGTTCTCTTCTTGCTACATCTTGGTTATTTGGCCGGAAGTAATTGGGGCGAGATAAAGAAAGTTGGTAAAATGGTCGGAGTATTCGCATTAATCTTCCCAATCTTTGCTGGAACTATAGGAGTATTAACTGGAACCATGGTGGGGCTTTCTGTAGGGGGAGCAACAATTCTTGGCGTCTTGAGTGCTAGCGCTTCCTATATTGCGGCACCTGCTGCAGTTTCGATCGGATTGCCAGAAGCAAATGCGCCACTGGCTTTGATGTCTAGTATCGGAGTAACTTTTCCGTTTAACTTGCTAGTTGGAATTCCTTTATATCTAGAAATTGCAAAGGTATTTTCTGGCCTCTAACCCTTGCGAAATAACCTCAGAATGCAGAATATTTTTCAGCCATTAGGATTAAGGCATAACGTTTAACCGCTAGTAACCGAGGAGTTTGAAATGTCTGATTCAGGAAAATGCCCAGTAGCACACGGAGCCCTAACCACTGTTGAAGATTCAAATATGGATTGGTGGCCAAAGTCCCTTAACCTAGACATCCTGCACCAACATGACAGCAAGACAAATCCTCTCGGAAAAGATTTCAATTACAACGAAGAGTTAAAGAAGTTAGATGTTGCTGCGCTTAAGAAAGATATGCATGCGCTGATGACAGATAGTCAGAAGTGGTGGCCGGCAGATTGGGGTCATTACGGCGGTCTGATGATTCGTCTTTCATGGCACGCCGCAGGAACATATAGAACTGCAGATGGTCGTGGCGGTGGCGGAACTGGCAATATGCGTTTTGCTCCACTTAACTCATTTCCAGATAACGTAAACCTTGATAAGGCGCGTCGTCTTCTGTGGCCAATCAAAAAGAAGTATGGCAACAAAGTTAGCTGGGCAGATTTATTGGTTTATGCCGGAACCATTGCATATGAATCAATGGGGCTTAAGACTTTTGGTTTTAGCTTTGGGCGTGCAGATATCTGGCACCCAGAGATTGATATTTATTGGGGATCTGAGAAGGAATGGCTTGCACCAAGCGATTCACGTTATGGCGATTTGAATGATGCAACCACAATGGAGAATCCACTCGCAGCAGTGCAGATGGGTCTTATTTATGTAAACCCTGAAGGCGTAAACGGAAAGCCAGATCCACTTAGAACTGCAGAACATGTTCGCGAAACATTTAAGCGCATGGCAATGGACGACGAAGAAACTGTTGCACTTACTGCCGGTGGTCACACTGTTGGTAAAGCACATGGAAATGGCAGCGCAGCAAGACTTGGACCAGCGCCAGAAGGTGCAGATATTTCAGAGCAGGGCCTTGGTTGGATGAATCACCAAACCCGAAGTGTTGGCCGCGATACGGTTTCAAGTGGCATCGAAGGCGCTTGGACGACACATCCAACAAAATGGGATAACGGATACTTCCATTTGTTATTCAAGTATGACTGGGAGCTAAAGAAGTCTCCAGCTGGTGCTCAACAATGGGAACCAATAAATATTGAAGAAGCAGATAAGCCAGTTGATGTTGAAGATCCATCAATTCGCTACAACCCAATCATGACCGATGCGGATATGGCGATGATTAAAGATCCGATCTACCGTGAAATCTCAGAGAAGTTTTATAAGAATCCAGCTTACTTTGATGATGTATTTGCACGTGCTTGGTTCAAGTTGACTCATAGAGATTTAGGACCCAAGGCTCGCTACTTCGGACCTGATGTTCCCACCGAGGAATTGATTTGGCAAGATCCAGTTCCTGCCGGAAAGTCTGATTACAACGTTGAAGAGGTAAAGGCAAAGATTGCTGCAACAGATTTAACAGTTACTGAATTAGTGACGACTGCATGGGATAGCGCTCGCACATTCCGAAGCTCGGATTTCCGTGGGGGAGCAAACGGTGCTCGTATCCGTCTTGCACCACAGAAAGATTGGGAAGGTAACGAACCAGCCCGACTTCAGAAAGTACTTGCCGTTCTAGATCCAATTGCAAAAGCAGCAGGTGCAAGTCTTGCTGATGTAATTGTTCTTGCCGGAAATGTTGGAATTGAAAAAGCTGCAAAGGCAGCTGGACACGATGTGAAAGTTCCATTTAAAGCCGGTCGTGGCGATGCTTCTCAAGAGCAGACAGACATCGAATCATTCGAACCACTAGAACCAATTCATGATGGCTATCGCAACTGGTTAAAGAAGGATTACGTTGTAAGTGCCGAAGAACTAATGCTTGATCGCACACAACTTATGGGTCTTACTGCACACGAGATGACAATTCTTGTTGGTGGAATGCGCGTGATTGGAACCAACCATGGCGGAACCAAGCACGGGGTATTCACCGAACGAGTTGGTGCTCTGACTCCTGATTTCTTTACGGCAATAACTGACATCAACTACGTCTGGGAGCCAGCAGGAAGTGATTCTTACAAGATTCGCAGCCGCGAAACTGGGGAAGTCAAATACACCGCATCCCGTGTTGATTTGATCTTCGGTTCAAATTCGATTCTTCGCGCATATGCCGAGGTTTATGCCCAAGATGACAGCAAGGAGAAGTTCGTGAAGGACTTCATCGCTGCTTGGACAAAGGTGATGAACGCGGATCGTTTCTAAGAAATTAACGAGAGTTAATTAACCACTTTCTGCGTTCGGTCTCCGACATCTTCTCTATCGCATAGCGAAGCATGGTCCTTGGCATCTCTTGTGAGTTCTCATTGAGAAATTCTCGCAAGATTTGAATATCTCGTTTTCCGACTTCGCGCAGCATCCAACCAACTGCTTTATGAATCAAATCGTGGTCGTCCTTTAAAAGCCGCTGCGAAGTTTCAATAGTTGGGTCGAGCTCGCCCGCACGGATAAAAGCAAAGGTAAAGATAATTGCCAATCTGCGATCCCAAAGTGATTTACTGCGGGAAAGCTTTTGAAGAAATGGATACGGATCTTTTTGCCCAACTAAATACGCACCGAGAATTGGGGCGGTTACATCTACCAAATCCCAATTGTTCACATATCCGGCTTTTGCCTGTGTCATATAGAAGTTAAAGATTTTCTGGTGATCTAAGGGGTCTTTACTGGATTTGAATTGAAGTGTGAGTATTACTAATCCGCACAATCTAAATTCGTGGAATCTCGAAGAAGTCAGTCTTTCGATTTCTGAGAGTGAAAGGTGTTTGTATTTTGCTGCGACCTTGCGAACCTCTGGAACAGTAAGCCCGAGGAAAACATCCCCTTCGCCATACTGACCTTTTGCAGTCTGAAAGAACTTCTGGAGTCCAAAAGCTCGGCTTGGATTCGCCAGTGCTTTTAATTCACTTGCCGCGCTCACGCATAAATCTTATATCGGTGTCCGAATTGAAGTAAGGTTTTCGCATGAGCGAAAATCCAATTCGATCAGAAATTTTCGATACCGGCCACCCAGAGATAAAGGCAGCAAGGATTGAAATTGCAGCCAGCCCTTCGACTATTTTTGCAATCTTAAGTGATCCCAAGAGACATAAAGAGATTGATGGATCTTCAACAATTACTTCTAATATTTCGGGCCCGGCAAAACTTGAACTTGGATCAAAATTTGGGATGAAGATGCGACTCGGTATTAAGTATCGAATTACAAATACGGTTGTTGAATTTAAGGAGAATGAGTTGATTGCCTGGCGCCACCTCGGAAAGTGGAATTGGCGTTATGAGCTAAAAGCGCTTGGGCCGAATCTAACTTTAGTAATAGAGACTTTTGATGCATCTAATTGTCCGAGAATCGCGAAATCATGGCTGAAAATGCGCGATGCCTACCCCTGGGTTCAGAAGGCAGTCGCAAAGTCTTTGGTTAGATTAAAGACTGCCCCGGAATCAAATTGAGGAAGTTAATCGATGCTTGAAGCAATTTTCTTTGGAATCATCCAAGGTCTAACTGAATTTCTGCCGATTTCGTCGAGCGCTCACGTTCGCATCTTTGGTGAGTTTTCAGGAATGTCCGAAGACCCTGGGGCAAAGTTCACTGCAATTATGCAGATTGGAACCGAACTAGCAGTTTTAATTTTCTTTAGAAAAGATATAGCTCGAATCATCTCTGCCTGGTTTCGAAAGGTTATCTTTAGAAAAGATCTACACATAGAAGAAGCTACGGATGCCCGGATAGGCTGGTTGATAATTATCGGAAGCTTGCCTATTGCAGTTCTTGGATATCTTGGCCAAGAAGCCATCACGACAAAGTTTCGATCACTCTGGCTCATAGCCACAGTTTTAATTATTTTTGGCATCATTCTGGGGATCGCTGACAGATATGGAAAATCCGAAAAGAATTTGAATGACCTAAATAATTCGCACGGAATTCTTTACGGCCTAGCGCAGGCTATGGCGCTGGTCCCTGGTGTTTCTAGATCTGGTGCGACAATTGCAATGGGAAGAGTCCTTGGATATCGCAGGGAAGCAGCGCTTAGATATTCATTCCTGCTCGCAATCCCAGCAGTTTTTGGCAGCGGGTTCTATGAACTTAAGCAGGCGCTCTCGGAGAAACATGGTCCAAATGTCTTCACGCTGACTGAAACTTTAGTTGCAACCATTGTTGCCTTCATTATTGGTTATCTAGTGATTGCCTGGTTGCTTAAATTTGTAACAACAAAGAGTTTTATGCCATTTATTATCTATCGAATCTGCCTTGGCATTTTGGTTTTGGTTCTCTTGGCTACCGGAGTAATTAGCGACGAGGCAAAAGCAGGTTCAACCACACCAGTAAAGCCAACTTCGTTATCAGTCCCTAAAGATTGCTTATCAACTAAGGTGCTTTCAGCGCTGAAGAAGGATGTTCGCCAGGCCCAATTTATAGAGTATGCATGGGAGCCAGCACCAGGAACGGAACTCGCTGATTTCCTAAATAATGGTGGAATCGCATGTACTTATGGCATCCAAAGCGCGGAAGTGGGAATATCTGTTGATTGGGTTGGAGATGCAACTTCGCTATTTAATAACCGCGTAGAAGATTGGATATCTGGGGGATTCCAGAAAATTGATATTCCAAACCTTTCGGAGAGCGAAGCTTATTTCTTTCAGAAGGATCAATCACCGACCAATGAATTTCATCAGTATCGGGTTAATCTCTTAATTGATGGATTCTGGATAAGCCTCGGCTCATCTTTTGGTAATACGATTGAAGATAGTTCAGAGTGGCTGAAAGCAGCTGTAGATTCGCTTTAGTGCCGCTTTGCTTTTAGGTAATTCTTGACTGTGATCACGATAGTTAAGACTATAAAAAAGCCAGCAATCTGTTTGGATGAATTATCTAAGGCCGGAATCGAAGCCGCGTAATATCCAAGCGTCGTTATCCCTGCGCCCCAAAGTAGAGCGCCAACAATATTTGCACTTAAGAACTTGTAATAATTCATCTTTCCAAGTCCAGCTATTGGGGGCATAAAAGTTCTAATCCAGGGATAGAAGCGAGCAAGCACAACTGCGGTCCAACCATATTTTTCATAGAAGTCTTCTGCGCGTTTGATCATTTTCTGAATACTTGGTCGATCGCTTTTATTTAGATAATTTCTTCCGTATTTTCGACCAAGAACGAAGCCCACTTGGTCCCCTAGAAAAGCGGCGATAACGATTACGGTCACCAGGATTACGATATTTGTATCATCGCGAGATGCCGCGACAAAGCCAGCAGCAAAGAGAATTGAATCTCCAGGAAGGAAGAAAGCAATGAGTATGCCGGTCTCGATAAATACTATTGCTCCGAGCAATACATAAATAAAGAATGGGGCAGAGGTTCCCAAATATTGCTGAACCCAATCCGAGATAGTCACATGGGCAAGCGTATAGGCTTGGTAAATGAAAAATTACGCAGTTGTTACTGGGGCAAGTAGCGGAATCGGCGCTGCCACTGCAAAGTTGTTGGCGGCTAATGGTTTCCATGTAATAGCTGCGGCACGTCGCATGGATCGACTAGAAGAGCTAGCAAAGAGCGATTCGAATATAGAAATTGTTCAATTAGATGTAACAAACCAGAAGAGTGTGCAGACACTTGCAACCAAACTCGTCGGTAAACCAGTTTCGATTTTGATTAACAACGCTGGTGGCGCTTTTGATGCAGCAACTATCGAAGATTCGGATCCAGAAATTTGGGCAAAGACTTATGAAGTAAATGTCACGGGCGCTGTTCGAATGGCCAAGGCTATGATTCCGTTGATGAAACAACATGGCGAGGGCCATATTATTTTGTTGTCCTCAACCGCAGGGCGAATTGCCTACGAAAATGGTGGCACATATGTCGCAGCTAAACATGCGGTAGCTGCAATCGCTGGAACACTTCGCCTTGAATTAAATGGGCAGCCTATTCGGGTTACTGAAATTGCGCCGGGCATGGTTAAGACTGATGAATTTGCAGTCACCAGATTTGGTGGCGATAAAGAAAAAGCGGCAAAAGTTTATGAAGGTGTCGAAAAGCCACTTACTGACGCTGATATCGCCGAAACGATTCGCTGGGCGGTTATGTTGCCCTCACATATAAATATTGACCTATTGGTTGTTCGCCCCCTTGCACAGGCGGCCCAACACAAGGTTCACCGAATATTTAAGTAATTACTTACTTTTCGATTTCTTGTTTAGATCAGCGACCCAGTCCATGATTGCGAAGGCTAATCCGGAGACAACAAAGGTTAAGTGAATTGCAATTCGCCATTTCACTTCGGTTTCATCTACGCCATTTGCGGCATTCATGAAATCTTTTAAGAGTTCAATTACTGAAATGGCAACAAGTGAGCCAATTAACTTAAGTTTCAGGCCAGAGAAATCAACGCTACCCATCCACTCTGGGCGGTCTACGTTATCTTTTGCAACTTCAATCTTTGAAACGAAGGTCTCATAGCCAGCGGCTACCAAATATGAGTCGTTCGAGTAGATGTTCGCCGGCTCCGCGGCCGTGACGTTTTTCATCCATTTTCTAAGCGTAACGACTTCGCCCTTCCGTTAGTCTTTGCGAGTGCCCGCGTTTCATAAGTTTTTTCTAACCAAACCTTTGGCCGATGCCTTTCGCAAGAATGTTTCAGGATCCAAAGATGGTTTGCCGGACTGGGCCCGAGAAATTGCCAATGGCGATGATGCTGGTTTATTTAAAGCTGATGGCGCGGTTTGGAAGGTGCATGGAAATCTCGGAACCTTGGTCGGTGGCGTTCGAGCACTTCTGTTGCAGGCCGCACATCCTGCACCGCTATCAGGAGTAGCACAGCATTCGAGATATGAATCAGATCCAATGGGGCGCCTGGCTGGAACTACAAGATGGCTGACAATCACAACTTTTGGTTCAACTCAAACAATCGAACACGAAGCAAAACGGGTCAATGCGATGCATTCAAAGGTTTCAGGTGATTACACCGATAATTCGGGTAAGAACTTAAATTATCGAGCCCAAGATTCAAGATTCCTCTTGTGGGTTCATTGTGCATTTACTGACTCATTCATTAAATCGCATTTAGCACTGGGATATGCGCTGCCAGAAGGTGCCGATGAATATATTCGCGATTGGGCCAAGAGTGCGATTCCGCTAGGTCTTACTAATGCGCCAAAATCTTTAGCTGAACTCGAAGCCACACTAAATGATTTTCGAAAGAACGATCTGGCGAGAAGTGAAAAGACCTTGGAAGTTGTTGGTTTTATTCTGAAGCCACCATTTGGAAAATCTGGATTGCTTTTCTATCGCATCATTGCAAATGCAGCCATTGCAACTCTTGATAAGAATGAATTAGAAATCTTGGGTCTCAAGGCGAAATCAAAGATCTGGCTGAAGATTGCTAGGGGAGCGCTAAATGTTTTTAGCGCCTTTCTTGGACCGGAATCACCAAGCCAAAGTCTGGCTCGCCAGCGCATACTTCGAATTGGCCAGAATTAGCTAATAAGTAAATCGAGATACCAAGGCAGATTTCCCTTGGCCTTGATCAACTTGCAATCAAATTTCTTTTCGGCAATCTTGAGTAACTCTGCTGCCGTCTTTGGAGATTTGCCAGACTTCAATATCTCTTGAGTAAGCTCGCCGCGATATTTCTTCGATAGATGGGTAATGACTGAAATTTTGCCCCTCTCCCTTTTAAACACTCGCACTGCAACTGTCCGGCCTGGGGGAGATTGCCAGACCCCGGCATAAGTTGATGATCTGCAGTCAATTATTAAGTCGGCCTCTAAACCATCTAGGACTGGCTCTAGGACAGATTTCCAATCACTGCCCTTTATCTTTGCTTTGTAATTGGGGATTACATCGCTAGGTCTTAGAACTCCAAAAATAGCCGAGACAATTAATAAAGATCTATCGCCCCGCGCCTTTGCAGTAGCACTTAACGAGCCCCAATCTAAGGCTTGATAAAGCACCCCACTGTAAACATCGATGGCCTTTGCGGCCGGAGCTGTTGCCAAGGGCTTTGTCACCAAGCGAGTTCTAACATCTAGCAATTGATTGGCGAAAGCTAACTTTGTGAGATTTAATTTTGACTTACCCGCTGGTTGATTCTTGCCCTCACTGGGCGGCAGTAGAATCAGCATTCACTTATTTGTTTCGGAGTAGAAACGACCAAGGAAATCCTTCTTAAATTCTTGGAAATCACCGGACTCAATCTCGGTGCGCATTCGCTCGACAAGTCGCACGATAAATCGCTCGTTATGGATTGTCGCCAAGGTCGAGCCAATCATCTCTTTACTGCGGAAAAGGTGGTTTAAATAGGCGGCTGTGTAATTTTTGCAGGTGTAGCAATCGCAGCTCTCATCAATCGGATTGAAGTCACGATTGAATTTGGCATTGGTGATATTTACTCGACCAGAATTTGTGAAGACCGCGCTTGTGCGAGCTTGCCTTGATGGGGCTACGCAATCAAAGGTGTCTGCGCCATTTTCGACTCCGACAAATAAATCATCGGGCTCGCCGATTCCAAGTAAGTGGCGTGGTTTATCGCGAGGCAATTCATCAGTCATCCAACCAACGATGGTTCCGAGGTTTGCTTTATCAAGAGCGCCACCAAGTCCGAAGCCATCAAAGGTAATTCCATCTTCATCTAGCGCACTTAAATCTTTTGCAGCTTTGCGGCGAAGGTCTTCATATTGCGCGCCCTGCAATACGCCCCAAAGTGCTTGATATGGCTTACTTGAGCGCTCGAGGGTTAGGCGGCCATGTTCGACCAAACAGCGCTTTGCCCAGAGTCTTGTTCGCTCTAAAGATTTCTCTTGATACTTGCGAGTGTTATGAAGCGTTGTGCATTCATCGAAAGCAAAAATAATATCGGCGCCAAGTTGGTGTTGGACCTGCATCGAAACTTCTGGCGTAAAGCGGTGCATAGATCCGTCGAGGTGCGATTTAAAAGTCACGCCATCGTTATCGACATGGGCAAGACGTTCCTTCTGGTCAGCGATAACTTCATCAGATCTGAAGGTGTCTTCATCCATGGCGATTACTTTTTTAAACCCGACGCCAAGTGAAAGAACCTGGAAGCCACCGCTATCGGTAAAGGTTGGGCCTGACCAGTTCATGAACTTTCCGACGCCACCTGCTTCATCAACTATCTCCGGACCGGGCTGCAGATATAGGTGGTAGGCATTTGCAAGAAGAGCTTGGGCCCCAAGATCAGACATTGATTCTGGAAGAACAGATTTAACCGTCGCCTTTGTGCCAACTGGAATAAACGCTGGGGTTTTTATCTCGCCATGCGGGGTGGTTATGACACCGGTGCGACCATTTAAATTTGAGTCGTAAATTTCTTTTTCGACCTTAAATTTAAATTGGTTCATATCCGTATTATCTACCTTTAATTAGTGTTCGAAAGTTAGAGATGTAGCTTTGCGGGAAAAGGGGCTTAAATCGACCTTTTAAGGCGAATAATCCCCATTTCTGGGCTACCAAATTCGAACGCGCTCGCTTTCGGGAAGATAAAGCGCATCTTTTTCACTCAAATTAAAGGCTTCGTAGAATTCATTGAGATTTCGAACCACTTGGTTGCATCGAAACTCGTCGGGTGAATGTGGATCGGTCGCAACCCGACGACGAACTTCTTCGGCCCGCATTTTCTGGCGCCAACATTGGGCCCAGCCCATAAAGAATCTTTGGTAGCCAGTTAAGCCATCGATAACTGGGGGAGTTTTGCCATTGAGTGAAAGTTGGTAGGCCTTGTAAGCAATCGTTAGACCACCCAAGTCGCCGATGTTTTCTCCGATAGTCAGGGCGCCATTGACATGGACATCCTGGGCTTCAAGTGGGCGAAGCTCTTCATATTGCGCGATCAACTTATCGGCACGTTTTTCAAATTCTTCGCGATCTAAGTCGGTCCACCAATTATTTAGATTCCCATCGCCATCATATTTCGATCCTTGATCATCAAACCCATGGCCAATCTCGTGGCCAATTACTGCACCGATACCACCATAGTTAGCGGCATCATCGGCGCCGATATCAAAGAATGGTGGTTGCAAAATTGCGGCCGGGAAAACGATCTCATTCATACCCGGCATGTAATAAGCATTTACGGTCTGCGGGGTCATAAGCCATTCGGTGCGATCTACCGGGGCGCCGATTTTGGCAAACTCGTAATCTTGATTGAATTTTGTTACTCGAGCTAGGTTTCCGATTAGATCATCTCTGGAGATATCAAGCGCTGAATAATCGCGCCACTTATCTGGATAGCCAATCTTTGGTGTGAACTTATCTAATTTTTCAAAGGCCTTAGTTTTAGTTTCAGATGTCATCCAAGTAAGCGCTGCGATGTCGATTCGGTAGGCCTCAATTAGATTGGCCACTAATTCGACCATGCGAGTTTTTGCTGCGGGTGGGAAATGCTTCTCGACATATATCTGGCCAACGGCTTCACCAAGTGAACCTTCGACTAATCCAACACCACGCTTCCACCTGGCTTTTAGTTCTGGTGTCCCTGAGAGTTTGGTTCCGTAGAAAGCAAAACTCTCATCAACGAACTCACTGCTTAGATAAGAAGCGGTACCGGAAAGTAAATGCCAGGCCAGCCAAGCTGACCAAGCCTCGGAGTAAAAGTTCTTTAGAATCTCACCAAGACCCGTAAAGAAAGATGGCTGGCGAACAATCACAGTCGCCATTACTTTGCCTGGCACCTTTGAAGTTGCTAGCCAGGTGTCCCAGTCAAAATCCGGGGCAGATGCCTTCAATTCCGCAAAGCTCATTTTGTTGTAGGTAAGAACTGCGTCGCGATCCTTAACTTGGTCCCAATGCTTGCTGGCAATCTCGGTCTCTAATTTCAATATGGCATCAGCCTTGGCTGATGGGTTTTCAATTTTCGCGAGTGTGAACATTTTGGTGACATGTTCTACGAAGGCAGATCGGATTTCAGCGAACTCTTCTTCCCGGTAGTAGGCCTCGTCGGGAAGACTCAAACCTGATTGCCCGATGTAGGCGATGTTGGTATTCGAATCCATGTTGTCGGTTGTTACGTATTGGTAGAAAACTCCACCAAGGCCGCGGCTCTCAAAATCTCCAAGAACTTTATGGAATTGATTGACATCAGAAACACTTAATGCGAGTTCTAAATCTTTCGCGATGGGCGAGATGCCGAGGGCGTTGGCTTTTTCCTCATCCATAAATGAGCCGTATAGGTCGCCGATTTTCTGGGCGACGCTTCCCTTGGTTCCACCACTTGCGCCAAGCTCTTCGATGATTTCGCGGACGTGCTGTTCAGCGCTTTGGTAGAGCTCGTAGAACGCACCATCGGAAGAACGGTCTGCTGGAATTTCGGCGTTATCGATCCAGGTGCCATTTACGTGGCGATACAAATCATCCTGAGGTCGGACTGTTGGCTTTAGATGTCTTAAATCGATTCCGCTTTTCATAGACCAGAGCCTATTACACAGGAAAATAAGTAATTCAACTTTCAACTAATTGGCTTTTAACCTAAACTTTTCTCATGCCAGCAAATGAACCAAAGTGGTTAAATCCCCGCGAGATGAAGGCTTGGCGTTCTTACATAATTGCATCACGGCGCTTACTCGAAGCCCTGGAATCCGATTTGGATGGCCACGATTTATCAATGCCGGACTATGAAGTTTTGGCTCAGCTATCGGATGCACCAGATCGCAGAATGCGGATGTCGGAACTTGCCGAGATTGCAATGCTTTCAAAGAGTCGGCTCTCACATCGGATGAAGGTTATGGAGAAGGCCGGTTGGGTTCGCCGTGAAGTTTGCCCAGAAGATAAGCGAGGATCCTTTGCGGTCATGACCGAGAAAGGTTGGCGGGCAATTGTTAAGGCCGCCCCAGATCATGTGGCAAGTGTGCGAAATAGATTCGTTGATAATTTAACTCTGAAGGAGCAAGAAGAGTTAGCAAAAATTTTTGATCGAGTAACAACAAAACTAAGAGATGATTTCTTAGAGGATTAATTCTTTTCTTCTGCAAATGAAAAAGCCCCGCGGTTTTCACCGCGGGGCTTTTTCGAGAAAAACTACTTTGCAGCAGCCTTCTTACGACGACGCTTCTTTGGAGCAGCTGCTTTTGCAGCAGCCTTCTTACGACGACGCTTTGGAGCAGCCTTCTTAGCTGCTGCCTTCTTGCGACGACGCTTTGGAGCAGCCTT
>DDMR01000015.1:14295-16019 GCA_002340925.1 Actinobacteria bacterium UBA2541 | reverse complement strand
AATGCCACGAGCAAGTTCTTACCAAGTGCCATTTCGCCCTTTTCGGTCGATGGTCCATCAGCAATAACTTGGCCAGTTTCAATACGGTTGCCTTGCGCAACAATCACTTTCTGATTGCGGCTAGTGCCTTGGTTAGAACGTGTGAACTTCTCTAAGAAGTAATGCTCAGTAGTTCCATCATCATTCATGACAGTTACTTCATCCGCACTTACTTCAGTAACAACACCTGAGTTGCGAGCAAGTAGAACATCGCCAGCATCAACAGCTGCACGGAATTCCATACCGGTTCCGACAAATGGTGCTTCTGCACGAATTAGTGGAACTGCTTGACGCATCATGTTTGAACCCATCAATGCGCGGTTCGCATCGTCGTGCTCAAGGAATGGAATCATCGCGGTTGCAACAGAAACCATCTGACGTGGTGAAACGTCCATGTAATCAACTTCATCTGCGTGAATAAATTCAACTTCGCCACCACGACGACGAACAAGGACGCGTGGTTCTGCAAAGTGTGAATCTGAAGTTAGCGGTGCGTTTGCTTGCGCAATTACATGCTCATCTTCTTCATCTGCAGTTAAGTAATCAATTTGATCTGTGACCTTACCCTTTAGAACTTTGCGGTAAGGAGTTTCGATAAATCCGAATGGGGTTACGCGAGCATATGTTGCAAGTGATCCGATAAGTCCGATGTTTGGACCTTCAGGAGTTTCAATTGGACACATACGTCCGTAGTGAGATGGGTGAACGTCACGAACTTCAAAGCCTGCGCGTTCACGAGAAAGACCGCCGGGTCCAAGTGCTGAAAGACGACGCTTGTGTGTCATTCCAGAAAGTGGATTTGTCTGGTCCATAAATTGTGAAAGCTGAGATGTTCCGAAGAACTCCTTGATTGATGCAACAACCGGACGGATGTTGATCAGAGTCTGTGGAGTAATTGCTTCAACATCTTGTGTTGTCATACGTTCGCGAACAACACGCTCCATACGTGAAAGACCAGTACGGACTTGGTTCTGAATCAATTCACCAACTGTGCGAAGGCGACGGTTACCGAAGTGATCGATATCGTCAGTTTCAACACGTACTTGCTTGCCATATTCCATAAGCGCATCGCCGTTATGGAGAGAAACTAAGTAGCGAATTGTTGCAACGATATCTTCAATGTTTAGTAGACCCTTTGAAAGTTCAAGGTCTAAACCAAGCTTCTTGTTAACCTTGAAGCGACCAACCTTTGCCAGGTCATAACGCTTTGGATTGAAGTACAAGTTCTCGATAAGTCCTTGTGCGGCTTCCTTTGTTGGTGGCTCACCTGGACGTAGCTTGCGATAAATATCAAGCAGAGCTTCGTCTTGAGTGTTCACGTTATCTTTTTCAAGAGTTGCGCGAATAGATTCGAATTCACCGAATTGTTCAAGGATTTGTTCCTCTGACCAACCAAGTGCCTTCAAGAAAATTGTTACGGATTGCTTACGCTTGCGATCGATACGAACACCGACCAAATCCTTCTTATCAACTTCGAATTCCAACCAAGCACCACGGCTTGGAATAATCTTCGCAGTCAAAATATCTTTATCTGAACTCTTCTCAATTGTGCGTTCAAAATAAACACCAGGTGAACGAACAATCTGTGAAACAACAACGCGCTCGGTTCCGTTAATTACGAAAGTTCCGCGTGGTGTCATCAGTGGGAAGTCGCCCATGAAAACTGTCTGTGACTTAATTTCACC
>DDMR01000015.1:10536-14100 GCA_002340925.1 Actinobacteria bacterium UBA2541 | reverse complement strand
CTCATCGTTCCTTGGAAATCTTCGATTGGAGAAATCTCTTCAAAGATCTCTTCTAATCCTGATGTCTTTGGTACTTCACCACGACCGGCTTTTTCAGCAACAACAAGACGAGAACGCCACGAGTCGTTGCCAAGTAACCAATCAACACTGTCTAGCTGTAGTGATAATAGGTTTGGAACTTCGAGTGGTTCACGAATTTTTGCGAATGAAACGCGAGCAGGTGCAAATGACTTTGACTTCGATGCGGCCAAAATTCCTCCAGATGTAAACGCACGGCTACCGCCAGGTCTCAGCCGCTATATGCCTGACCTCTGGGTTTTTTAAAATTGCGAAGGGCGAGAGTATCGAATCAAGCGGGTATCTGTCCAACTGGGCTTATACACCTAGATACGAAAAAAGGGACCCGATTGGGGTCCCTTTTTCTAACGCTTGTGCGTAAGTTCGAGCTGGGATTACTTAACTGTGACCTTTGCGCCAGCAGCTTCGAGAGCTGTCTTTGCCTTGTCAACTGCTTCCTTAGTTCCCTTTTCGATCAAAGTAGCTGGTGTTCCATCTACCAAGTCCTTGGCTTCCTTTAGGCCCAGGCTTGAGTTGATGTTACGAACTTCCTTGATAACTGCAATCTTCTGTGAACCAGCATCTTCAAGAATAAGTGAGAACTCATCTTGATCACTTGCTGCTGCTGCGCCGCCGGCTGCTCCGCCTGCTGCTGCAACTGCAACTGGTGCTGCTGCTGTTACATCGAACTCTGTTTCGAATGCTTTTACGAAATCTGAAAGTTCAACAAGAGTCATTTCCTTGAATTGAGCTAATAGATCATCTGAAGTTAGCTTTGCCATTTTTATATTCCTTTTCTTTTTTGGTTAATTCTTTTAGTTATTCGGTTACTTCTGGAGTTGCTTCTGGTGTTTCAGGAGTTGCTTCAGCCACTACTTCGGCAGGAGCTTCTTCTACAGCTGCCTCAGCGACTGGCGCTTCGGACACTGCTACGGCTGGAGCACCTTCGAGTGCTTCCTTCTTTGCGCGAAGTGCATCGATGGTACGAATTGCCTTGGCAAGTGAACCCTTCATTGCACCAGCAAGCTTGGCCAATAGAACCTCACGAGATTCAAGGTCAGCGAGCTTCATAATTTCTGCAACAGTTACAGATTTACCTTCAAAGATTCCGCCCTTGATGACAAGGAATGGATTTTCTTTTGAGAAGTTCTTTAGGCTCTTTGCGGCATCAATTGGATCACCCTTAATAAATGCGACAGCTGATGGACCAGCAAGTAGAGACGGATCGATATCTACTCCTGCATCTTTTGCTGCGATCTTGGTAAGAGTGTTCTTCACTACTGAGTACTTAGTATCGCTACCAAGTGCACGGCGAAGTTCCTTCATTGATGTAACAGAGAGACCACGATATTCAGTTAGCACGGTTGCACTTGCTGAACGGAAATCTTCCGTCAGTTCGGCAACAGCTGCTGCTTTATCTGGGCGAGCCATTTGGCTTCCTTTCGCTCTAAAATCAAAAAACCCCGTCGCATAAATGCGCACGAGGTTACGTGGGCACCTATGCTGGCTGTTTTTCAACAATTAACCTCTTAGTTTTTTTACTAAAAGGACCTGCAGTCTTTGGTACGGGTCTTGCTTTTACTGTTACTAACTTGTAACAACTTGCCTAGGGTAAGCGATTGGGCCTACCCCAGTCAAAACTAGATTTCAGGCTGCTTTTTGGAGATTAAGCCTGAACGTTATCTCCGCCATCGCGTGAGATTGTTGGGTCAACCTGAATTCCAGGTCCCATCGTTGTCGAGATTGTGGCCTTACGAACGAAACGTCCCTTTGAAGAGTTTGGCTTTGCACGCATAACTTCTTCAAGAGCTGCTGCGTAGTTATCAGCCAGTTGCTCTGCAGTGAAAGATGTCTTTCCAATTATGTAGTGAAGGTTTGAATTCTTATCAACGCGGAATTCAATCTTTCCGCCCTTGATGTCATTAACAGCTTTAGCAACGTTAGTTGTAACTGTTCCAGTCTTTGGGTTTGGCATTAAACCGCGAGGTCCAAGAACCTTTCCAAGACGACCGACCTTACCCATAAGTTCTGGTGTTGAAACAACTGCGTCGTAATCAAGACGACCCTTTGAAACTTCTTCGATTAATTCATCTGCGCCGACAATGTCAGCACCAGCAGCGCGTGCTTCATCAGCGCGCTCGCCACCTGCGAATACAAGAACGCGGGCAGTCTTACCGGTTCCGTGTGGCAGGTTTACTGTTGAACGAATTGCTTGATCTGCCTTCTTTGGATCTACGCCAAGAAGTAGTGCAACTTCAACTGTTGCATCGTATTTAGTTGTGCTGGTCTCTTTAGCCAACTTAACTGCTTGTCCAGGTGTGTAAAGAATCTTTTGATCGACCTTTGCAGCTGCCTCGTTATATTTCTTACTGCGCTTCATTTCTTCTCCTTAAGTTTCGACTAACGATTTGTTAGGCGGAGTTGTGGTTAGCGAACCAGCGAGGTTCTCCCACGTTTTTCTTTTTTAATTAACCGACGGTTATGCCCATTGAACGAGCAGTACCGGCGATAATCAAACTTGCGGCATCAAGATCATTTGCATTCAAGTCAGGCATCTTGATCTTTGCAATCTCTTCAACCTGTGCCTTGGTGATGTTTGCGACCTTGGTCTTATGTGGAATTGGTGAACCCTTTTCAACGCCAGCAGCTTTCAAGATAAGACGTGATGCTGGTGGAGTCTTTGTGATGAATGTGAATGAGCGATCTTCGAATACGGTGATTTCAACCGGAATGATCTGGCCCTTTTGAGACTCGGTTGCAGCGTTGTATGCCTTAACAAAGTCCATGATGTTCACACCATGTTGACCAAGAGCTGGACCTACCGGTGGTGCAGGTGTTGCTGCGCCAGCCTGGATCTGCAACTTAATGAGTGCTGTGACCTTCTTCTTTGGTGCCATTTTTCTCTTCCTTTTCTCTTCTTTTTAAATCTTTTGGACTTGGTTAAATGAAAGTTCGACTGGAGTTTCGCGACCAAAGATTGAAACCAAAACCTTTAGTTTTCCTTGCTCTGGCATAATCTCGGCGATAGTTGCTGGAAGGGTTGCGAATGGGCCATCCATAACAGTTACAGATTCATTGATTTCGAAATCCATCATGCGAATATCAATCTTGTCTAACTTCTTAACTGGACGTGGTGCCAAAATATTTTCGACTTCGGTCAAGGTAAGTGGAGATGGATGATGCGCATTTCCAACGAATCCAGTTACGCCAGGAGTGTTACGCACACATGACCAAGATTCATCAGTGAGATCCATGCGAACCAATACATAGCCGGGGAACACATTGCGCTTTACTTGCTTGCGTTGGCCATTCTTAATTTCCATTACTTCTTCTTCAGGAACTTCAATCTGGAAAATGTAATCTTCCATATTTAGTGAAGTAATACGGTTAGCCAGGTTGCCCTTAACTTTCTTCTCGTATCCTGCATAAGAGTGAACTACATACCAGTCACCGAGTGCGGTGCGAAGTGCACGACGGAATTCAGCATTCTCGTCATTCTCTTCTTCT
>DDMR01000015.1:0-10316 GCA_002340925.1 Actinobacteria bacterium UBA2541 | reverse complement strand
TGATCTGGAACCACTGCCACGTCAATAACTGGAGCCTCTGCTGACACTGCGAGCGCAGCCTCAAATTCGTCAACAGTATTAATTGGAGGTGTATCTAAATTATCTAACTCTTCAAGTGACATTAGATTCCCTCCCTATCCAAATACCCAGAAGACGACTCTGGTTAAAATAAGGTCAAAGACCGAAACAACGGCGATAACAAAAGATACGAATACCAATACCACTGCGGTGTAAGTTGTAAGTTGATTTTTAGTTGGCCAAACAACTTTGCGAAGCTCAGAAACTATTTGGCGATAGAAAAGGCCAATGCGACCGAAGAACCCGAGGGATTCCTGGTCTGTGTTGTGTGATGGATCTTTCTCATCAACCACGTTCACTACCTCATTCCTATTTATTACTAGTCCTAAAAAAATGTCTTCAACTAATTACTTCAACTACTCGTTCAACTACTTGCAGGGCAGGAGGGACTTGAACCCCCAACCGCCGGTTTTGGAGACCGGAACTCTGGCCAGTTGAGCTACTGCCCTTCGAGCGTCACTTAAGTCAAGGAGACATGCGTCAGCATGACCTAATGCAAGCGCCAGAACGGGGAGTGTAGAGCGTGGAGGGGCGGTTAGTAAAACTGAGGAATGGCATACTCCGCACTATGGGATCAATGAGCGCAAAACCTAGAATTTCTCGCCGGATAGCAGCTATCGCCGAATCGGCCACATTGGCAGTAGATGGAAAGGCCAAAGCACTTAAAGCGGCTGGTCGCCCAGTAATTGGCTTTGGTGCTGGTGAACCAGATTTCCCAACTCCGGATTACATTGTAAAGGCAGCGGCTGAAGCAGCAGCAAAACCTGCAAATCATCGTTACACACCAACACCTGGTCTTCCAGAACTGCGTGATGCAATTGTTGCGAAGACTCTTCGTGATTCAAATTATGTAATTACTGCAGACCAAGTTCTTGTTACAAATGGTGGCAAGCAATCCGTGTATCAATCTTTCGCTTCAATTATTGATCCAGGCGATGAAGTTATTTTGCCCTCCCCTTACTGGACCACTTATCCAGAATGCATCAAGCTTGCTGGTGGAATCTCGGTAGAAGTTTTTGCTGATGAATCACAGAACTATTTAGTAACAGTTGACCAACTTGAAGCAGCACGAACCCCAAAGACCAAAGCCCTCTTGTTCTGCTCGCCATCAAATCCAACTGGTTCGGTTTATTCTGCCGAACAGGTGAAAGCCATCGGAGAGTGGGCGCTCGCACATGGCATCTGGATAATTTCAGATGAAATTTATGAACACTTACTTTACGACGGTGCTACTGCACCAAGTCTTCCGGTTGTAGTTCCAGGACTGGCAGATCAAACTCTGATCATTAATGGTGTTGCAAAGACTTATGCAATGACTGGTTGGCGAGTTGGTTGGATGATTGGCCCCAAAGATGTAATTAAGGCTGCAACAAATCTCCAGTCACATTTAACTTCAAACGTTTCAAATGTTTCCCAACGTGCTGCAATTGCTGCTCTGACTGGTGATTTAACCGCAGTGCATGAGATGGGTGTTGCATTTGATCGTCGGCGTAAATTAATCGTTGATCTCTTAAATAAAATTCCTGGAGTTACCTGTCCTACGCCTACTGGTGCTTTCTATGTTTATCCATCAGTAAAGGGTGTTTTAGGAAAAGAAATCCGCGGCAAGCGGCCACAAACTTCTGCTGAACTTGCAACACTAATTCTGGATGAAGTTGAAGTTGCTGCAGTGCCTGGTGAAGCATTTGGACCTTCTGGTTATCTACGCTTCTCATATGCACTTAGTGATGAAGATATTGTCGAAGGAATTGGTCGCGTAGCAAAACTTCTTGGCGAAGCTAAATAACTTAAAGGCTTAAGCCCACTAATTGCACCTCTGTTTGCAGAGTGATTCCAAACTTTGCGCGCACTTTCTCTTGAGCACTTTTTGCTAATTCAATTAAATCTTTAGCTGTTGCATTACCGGCATTTGAAAGTGCAAGAACATGCTTTGGTGAAATCTGCGCACCAGCTAGTTGATCGCCTTTACTTACACCTGCATGTTCCATCAACCAAGCTGCTGAAGTCTTTACTCGGCCATCTGACATTGGCCATCTAGGAGCATCGCTCGGTAATTCATCGGCAATCTTCTTATCTAGAATTGGATTCATAAAGAATGAACCGGCAGATTTAATTCCCTGACCAAGCAACATTCCTTTAGCGCTTCGCAATTTTAAGACTGCCTCGCGAACCTTTGGGATTGCGACTCGGGCACCAATTTCTACTCCAAGTTCCTTTGCCAGCTCGGCATAACCGATTGGCAGAGATGCTTCGCCGATTCGTAATTGAAAGGTCACATCCAAAATTACATATCGATTGGCTTCGCTTTTAAAGATAGAACTTCGATACCCGAATTCACACTGACTAGCGGTAAATGTCTTTACCTCTTGATTCCTGCGATCAAAGGTGCGAACCCGCGCAATTACTTCGGAAACTTCGTGACCATATGCGCCAATGTTTTGAATTGGAGAGCCGCCAACAGTTCCTGGAATTCCACTTAGTGATTCGAGATTTGCTAGCCCTTTTTCAATTGTGAAAGCAACGAACTCATCCCAATCGGTGCCGGCGCTAACCGTCAGAGTTCCACCACTGCAGGCATCAATTTCAAAGGAATTCCCGCTGGTCTCTACTTTAATTACGGTGCCAACAAATCCATTGTCACTCACCAAAATATTTGAACCGCCACCAAGAATTAGTAATGGTTCTTTTAATTCATCACTGGCTTTAACTGCTGAAATTAACTCTTCTTCACTCTTCGCCAGAATAATTCTCGTAGCTGGTCCCCCAACGCCAAGCGTTGTGAAGTTCGCCAATTCATTCGCAGCCATAAGCCAAGGTTACCTGCGTGGCGACAATATTTCGGTCTTGCCCCTAAACCTTTGAAGGATTCGGTCGTAGTTCTTCTTTGACTGTTCATCTCGGTAAGTTGGATCTGTGTCGTGATAACCGTGATGACGCTCCTGCTTTAACGGAAGTTCTAACTGCCAGAGTCGACCTTGGGCCTGACGAAGCTTTAGACCAAATTCCATATCTGCATTGCGATAATAAATTGCACGGATGTTAAAAGCTCCGGCTTCAAGTGCATGTTCACGATTTAAACCCAAGAAATAACTAAATAGGACATCTACTTCGCCATCCCCTTTATCATCAACACTGCGCCAGTCATCTTCGATATTGACCAGGCCACCTCGCCAACCAACTGCGCTAAATTCCCTCTCTGCCAGCTTTGTAATTGTAGGAGTAATCGCATCACCGAGAAATATTGTTGAAGGGTCCATGACAATTACATATGGCGAATTCGCCAATTTTATTAGGGCATTCATGCCCTCGCCCCAACCCACACCTTCAGTAATTTGAACAACATAAGTGCGCTCATCAATCAAAGAGGAAACATCGCCGAGTTCTGGGGTCCCCGAAATCAAAAGATAGACAGCAATGTCATCAGTTGAATTCGCCTTTGCGGCATTAATTGAGGTTATTGCATCTTCGATAAATCCATCGGCATAAATAAGAATTGTTGCCGAGAAATCCTTTGCGCTTAACTTGCGCAGATCGCCTATTCGCTTATAGACCTTGAATGGGGCGCTCATCAGATTTTTATCACACCTTTTGCCATTCCCAAGACTTTAACTTCATTACACATAGCCAAGAGCTCAATTTTTGCAATTCCATTGTTGACTTCAGTTACTTTGCCAGAAATCACAAGTGCGACATCAGTATCTGCAGGGACAACTACTGGCTTAATAAATCTGGCAGAGAATTCAAGAACACTCTGACTGCCAGAAATATCTGATACATATTTTCCCGCTAGTGCCATCGTCAACATCCCATGCGCAATAACATCTGGCAATCCAACAGATTTTGCAAAAGCTTCATCTTGATGAATTGGATTTTGATCACCACTGGCATCTGCATATTCAACTAATAACTTACGATTAATAAGAAAAGACTTTGGGGCAAATTCAGCGCCGACTTCAATTTTATTCATGCTCGCACAACCAGGGTTGACCAGGTAGAAACTACTAAATCGGTTGCTGAATTTAAATCTGAACGAACCGTGACGATTTCATTTCCAGAAACGTTGCGAGCGCTCTCGATGGTCGATGAGCAGTGGAGAACATCGCCGGCAACTATTGGTCTTTTGATTTCAAATTTTTGATCCCCGTGGACTACTCGTGTCCAATCAAGGCCGCTATCTTGAAGCAAGCTTTGGGATTGTTCTAGCGTTATGGAAATCGAAAATGTTGGTGGAGCAATTTCAAAATTTGTTTCGCCAATTACTTCGGCAAATTTTTGGATTGCCTCTTTAGTGACAGTTACAGAATCGGCACTAGTAAAAGTGCGCCCGACTAAGTCGGGATTCAACATCGGATTAGCGAGTCTCGCGGTGTGTTGTTGAAAGCTTGCAACGTGGGCAGAACTTCTTAAGTTCTAGTCGATCTGGATCGTTGCGGCGGTTCTTCTTTGTGATGTAGTTACGTTCTTTGCACTCTACGCAGGCCATTGTGATCTTTGGGCGTACATCCGCGCTCTTGCTTGCCATAGTCGTGCTCCTTCATTTTTCTTGCGGTTAAAGACTTGAATTNNCTAATTGTAATCGAGCCCCCCAACGGAATCGAACCGTTGACCTCTTCCTTACCATGGAAACGCTCTACCGACTGAGCTAGGGGGGCATTGCTAACAGAGGACGAGCCTACAACCACTCTGGAAATGGGAGAAATTTCGGCTGATTTACGAGTTAAAAGTAATTGCGAAATCGCCGTTTAAGCCAGATAACTGGCTTCAAGAGTTTTGCTAATCGTGCACCAAATCTCGCACCTTGTTCCATTGGTGAAACATTCAATATCTGATTAAAGGTTGGCTCTCCGGGTGTTACTACATCAAGTAAGGCCGGTGACGTTTCATCTAGCGAATCAGCAATAATCGAAATATTCGAGACCAGTGAAATCCCACGGATAATTTGATTCTGATCAACTTTATTTGATGCATCGATTAAGGAATAGGCAAGGGCTGCCCCTGCAATCCGTAAATCTTGAGTAGCTGAAAGAGATTCGACTACGCCTTCCGCAGTTCTAATTTGGTCTACTTTTAAACTTATTGCATAACTTGCAGCGGAAAGCATCTGTGCAATCTCGCGTTTTGACTCTTCGGCAATTCCTTCTTTAACAGCAGAATCAAAGAGAGTGCGCGCAATTGTTCTTACTTGAACAACAGTATGTTCTACGGCTAATCCTCTTACATAAAGTTCTTCAGCTTCAACAACTACGCCAGAAGAGAACCACTTTGCATAACCACGAGCTTCTTGTAATTGTGAACGAACTTCGGGAATCTCTTCAACTAACAAACGCGCCTTAGCGAGCCAATTACCCGCTTGCTCTTGAGTAAACCCAGCTGCGACACCTTCGGACATCTCTCCTAATAACTTTGCACACTTATTTGCTAGCGAACTTATCTTGTCAACTGTTCGACCAGCCGGAGTTTTGGCATGAGAGAAATACGAGAATGCAATTGCGACTGCTGCGCCAATTAAAGTTGAAGATAATCTTGAGAGTGCAGTGCTCTCGCTTAGCCCTGGGCCAATAACAATTAGGGCAGTTACTGGAACATTTACTGATGCAACTTCACCAAGGTGTAGGGCGCGAGCAACAACTGAGCAGAGGAGCACTGTCAGGGCGACTGAAATTACTCCGAGATCAAATATCGTGACACAGGCAAGTGCAACACCGGCACCAATTGCAGTTCCGACTATCTGACCAAAACCTTCACGAACCGATTTGTAAAGTGAGATTCGGATGCTTAGCGCACAAATGATTGCAGCAACTACACCACCATTTTTGATTAGTAAATCGCCGAGCTGCCAGGCGACTCCTGATGCAATTGCCGAAACGACAATTAGGCGAACCCAGCTTCTGCGGTCGGCAAAGAGCTTTCTAACTCGTTTCACCAATTTGCGCATGGGCCAATTCTATCTGTGGCATACCCAGAGAAGTTTGCGTAATATGCAGACATGTCGAATCAAATGGGTAGCGATAAGAGTTATCCCGCACAGATAAATGATGCCGAGCTCGCAACTAAATTAGATCCACTTTCTTTTGAAGTTCTGCGAAGAGGTGCAACTGAGCGTCCTTTTACTGGTGAATACACCGACAGCGACAAAGTTGGAAGTTATCGCTGCAAGGCTTGCAACCACGAATTATTTAGAAGTGAGACGAAGTTTCATTCCGGATGTGGTTGGCCCTCATTCTATGCACCGACAAGCGATGATGCGGTAGAGCTCATTGAAGACCGCTCACTTGGGATGCGGGTTCGAACTGAGGTTCGTTGTGCTAATTGTGGGTCGCACTTAGGACATGTCTTCGAAGGCGAAGGTTATGAAGTTCCGACAGATCAAAGATGGTGCATTAACTCAGTTTCACTAATTCTCGAAGAGAAGTAGTTCTACTTAGGAATGCGTAAGCCCTGCATTCCACCATCTACAACTAATGAAGTTCCGGTTGTAGAACCCTGAAGTGGGCTAGCTAAATAGCAAATTGCGCTAGCAACTTCTTCGGAAGAAACTAGACGGCCAAGTGGTTGACGGGCTTCAAGTGCCTTGCGCTCTGCAACTGGATCAGCTGCTTGTGCAAGTAAACGTTGAACCCATGGCGTATCTGCAGTTCCAGGATTTACACAATTAACTCGAACGCCATCAACAATGTGATCGTTTGCCATTGCAAGTGTCAGTGAGAGAACTGCGCCTTTTGATGCACTGTAAACCGCGCGCTTTGGAATACCCGCAGTTGCAGCAACTGAACAAGTATTAACAATTGAAGCTGCTCTGCTTTTACGCAGTAATGGAAGTGCTGCCTTTGAAGCACGAACAATTCCGAGAACGTTAACGTTCAAAACCTTTAGCCATTCCTCAGAAGAGTTACTTTCGACCGTTCCGATTGCGCTTATTGCAGCATTATTAATAAGTATGTCTAGCTTCGTGATTCCTTCAAAAGCTTTTGCGACTGAAGAATCGTCGCCAAGATCGCACTGAACCCAAGTTGCAATGCCGGACATTCCACCTTCGGCTAGATCCAGGCCATAAACCGTGGCGCCGCGCTCCTTCAAAATTTTTGCAGTAGCAAGTCCGATTCCCGAACCGGCTCCGGTTACAACTGCGGTTAATCCTGCGAACTCTGTGCTCATGCGTTTATCCATTCTTTGCCGGTAGGAAATGTGAAATCAGAAATAGTTTGGGCATACATCTCGCCACCGGTGCCCGGCTTTAGTGGTGGCATGTAATGCGCATTTTGAATATCCGTTGGGACAACAAAGTGTTCATGTAGATGGTCAACAAATTCAACAACACGATCAGCGTGGTGTCCAGTAACTGAAACTGCATCAAACATGGCTAGGTGCTGCACAAGTTCGCACAGGCCAACGCCGCCAGCATGTGGGCAGACCGGGATTCCAAATTTTGCAGCCATCAAGACATTAGCCAAGTTTTCATTGACTCCGGCGACTCGGGTCGCATCAATCTGCATAAATGAGAAGGATTTGGCCTGCAGCATCTGCTTAAAAATAATTCGATTCATTCCGTGCTCACCAGTAGCAACTCGAACCGGTGCGATGGCTTTTGCAATGGTTGCATGTCCTAAAACATCATCTGGGTTTGTTGGCTCCTCAACCCAGTGCAGATTTACATCGCCAATTCCCTTAATCCATTCAATTGCTTGGTTTACATCCCAAACCTGATTAGCATCGATTGAAATTTTTATATCTGGGCCAACAGCTTCGCGTGCTAGACGAAGACGACGTTTGTCATCATCAAGATTTCCACCACACTTTAATTTAATTAACTTATAGCCATCTGCTACCGCTTGCTTTGCAAGACGAACCATTTTTTCGTCGGTATAGCCAAGCCATCCCGGAGTTGTTGTGTAAGCAGGTAGACCTTCCTTTATTAATTGGGCCTCGTTGGCAGCGCGATTTGGTTGGGCTTTGCGCAAAATTTCTAGCGCTTCTTCTGGTGTAAGCGCGTCAGTGATGTAGCGGAAATCAATAAGTTCAACAATTTCTTCTGGTGACAAATCCGATAAGAATTTCCAGAGTGGTTTCTTTGCATGCTTTGTTACTAAATCCCAGGCAGCATTTACGACAGCACCAGCGGCCATCTGAGTTACACCTTTTTCTGGTCCGAGCCAGCGGATTTGTGAATCTCGAACCAAGCTGCGAGCAAAATCGCCCATGCTTGTTGCAAGATCTGCAATATCTCTGCCCACTGCATATGGCGCCAATAATTCAATTGCATCGCACTGTAAATCATTTCCGCGACCACAAGTAAACACAAAGCCATGGCCTTCAAGGTTTGGATCATCGGTTTCAAGGATTACAAGTGCTGCTGAATAATCTGGTTCCTTATTCATTGCATCAGAACCATCTAAACCACGTGAGGTTGGAAATCTGACATCGATAGTTTTAAAGCCAGTAATCTTTGGCATGTCATCCCTTTGCGGTTTTAGATATGAACGCTTCGCTTCTTAGCAAAAATCCTATACGATAATTTTCATGGCGCGACATAACCAGAAAATTGGCATGAAGCGCGTAGACCTTGAATTAACCAGGCTAAGCCTCGGAACCGCACCGCTCGCTGGATTATTTAAATCAGTCGATATTTCCGAGAGCGATCAATTAATCCGTACTGCTCTAGATAATGGGATGAATTACTTTGATACCGCTCCACTATATGGACACGGTCTTGCTGAAGAGCGCCTTGGTCGAATTTTGAGTAACGTCACGAAACCATTTGTCCTACAAACTAAAGTCGGTCGAGTTCTAAATTGGGTTGAAAAAGCCGATCCAGTCCCCTGGTTTCCGGATGCAGATCCACATATCCAGCCAGTCTTTGATTATTCCGCTGATGGCATCAAGCGTTCGCTCGATGAAAGTTTAAAGCGATTAGGTGTGGACCAAATTGATATTGCTCTGATGCACGATGCTGAAAACCATATTTCAGAAGCAATAAATATTGCATACCCGGTTCTGGCAGATTTGAAGCGTCAAGGAATTATCAAAGCGATCGGAATTGGAATTAATCTTTGCGATGTGGCAATTGAGATTATGAAGAACGTTGATCTTGACATCGTACTTCTGGCAGGGAGATATACCCTGCTTGACCAGAGCGCCCAGAATAAATTATTGCCTTATGCCCTAGAGCGACGAGTTGATATCACTATTGGTGGCGTCTTTAACTCTGGAGTCTTAGCAGATCCAAAGCCTGGCGCTACTTTTGAATATCTACCTGCTTCAGATGAGATTATTAAGAAGGCTCAAGAAATTGGCGCCTTCCTAAAGAACCTTGGAATTCCGCTGACTGCTGCGGCTCTGCAATTTCCACTTCGCCATCCGGCAGTTACCTCGGTCTTAACTGGCTCTCGAAATAGTAAAGAGTTGTTGGCCAACGCGGCTGATTTTGATTTAGAACTTCCAGAAGATATCTGGAACCAGCTTGAAGATGCTGGCCTTATCGAAAAGATGTCACTATGAAATTCTCAATCATCGCAAGCCAATCAAATGCATATCAATTTGCAGTAACGATTGATGGAGCCCACTCTGGAGTCGAGAAGATTCCAACTTTGACCCAAGCAATGCACCTAACTTTGGATGAACTAAAGAGCGCTGTAAGCAAAACATCTGGAGCCATAACTGGAAATTTAGTTGCCCCGATTTCACCGGAAATTGAATTGTGGGGTGCGGGTGTTACCTATCTTCGTTCCCGCGACGCTCGTAAGGAGGAATCTGGGGTTCCGGATGTTTACCAAAGAGTTTATGAAGCTGATCGCCCAGAGCTCTTCTTTAAATCCAACGCAGTTCGAGCCCGTGGGACTAATTCGCCAGTTGGAATTCGCTATGACTCAGATGCCTCTGTCCCAGAACCCGAAGTTGCAATCTATATAAATAGGTATCGCGAGATCATTGGATATTCGATCTGCAACGATATGACAGCGCGGACAATTGAAGGTGAAAATCCGCTTTACCTTTCGCAGGCGAAAATTTATATTGGATCAACCGCAATCGGCCCAGATATAACGCCAGCCTGGCTTGCCCCAATACCTGCTGAAATGAAAATCAAAGCAAGAATTCTGCGAGGCACCTCAATTGCCTGGGAGGCCGAGACTTCCCTTGCCGCACTTAATCGAACCCTAGAAGATTTGATCACCTATCTATTCAGATGCCAGGACTTCCCGCATGGCGTAATTCTTTCTACCGGCACCGGCATTGTTCCACCG
>DDMR01000036.1:10556-10846 GCA_002340925.1 Actinobacteria bacterium UBA2541 | reverse complement strand
GGAACTTCGAAACCAGAATATGCCGGAGCATCTGGCGAAAAATTATTGGGTGAAGCTTTTAACTTGGTTTCTGCCGCTGGGTTTGAAATCCAGAATGTTGCAGTTCAGATTGTTGGAAATCGGCCAAAGATTGGTCCGCGTCGTATTGATGCGATTGCAAAGATTTCGAAGGCGCTTGGTGGTTCTCAAGTATCAGTTTCTGCGACAACAACGGATGGCCTTGGCTTAACCGGTGAAGGTAAAGGAATCGGCGCGATTGCCACAGCTTTAATAGTTCGTAGTGGAAGCTA
>DDMR01000036.1:5295-10395 GCA_002340925.1 Actinobacteria bacterium UBA2541 | reverse complement strand
ACGCAGATGATTCAACTTATGGAGAAGCTGATTGCCAACGGCAGTGCTTATGCGCCAGGCAACGGCGATGTTTATCTAGAGGTGCGAAAATTAAAGTCTTATCTAACTCTTTCAAATCAGAAACTCGATGATCTGCAATCAGCGGATGATGCAGATTTAACTTACAAAAAAGATCCGCGCGACTTTGCACTTTGGAAAGCGGCAAAACCAGGAGATCCATCTTGGCCAACACCTTGGGGTGATGGCCGACCAGGTTGGCACTTGGAATGTTCGGCAATGGCGCATGCCTATTTAGGTGAAGCCTTTGATATTCATGGCGGCGGCTTAGATTTAATTTTTCCGCATCACGAGAATGAAATAGCTCAATCTGAATCTGCCGGTTGGGCCTTTGCAAAGATCTGGATGCACAACGCTTGGGTTACAACTTCTGGCGAAAAGATGAGTAAGTCACTTGGAAACTCACTTCAAGTCATGGAAATTTTAAAGAAGGTTCGTGGCATTGAATTACGTTGGTATTTAGGAAGCGCTCACTACCGTTCAATGTTGGAATTTTCATTTGAAGCACTTGAAGAATCATCGGTAAATTTCCGCAGAATTGAAGGCTTTTTACAGCGAGCCAAAGAGATTTTAAAGGCAGAGATTGAGCCAAGTATTTCTGCCCAATTTGCAACAGCGATGAATAACGATTTAGCAGTGCCACAAGCACTTGCCGATATTTCCGAACTAGTGCGAATCGGCAATACCGCAATTACTGAAAATGACTTAACCGCACTTGCAAAGAGTGCTAGCGAAGTTCGTGGTGCATTAGGAATTTTGGGTTGTGATCCATTTGATCCAATTTTTGCTAATTCAAATAGCGCAAAGAGTGAAGTGCTAGATGGTCTAATTTCACTGGCTCTTGAGCAACGAAATGCAGCTCGGGCACGTAAAGATTTTGCAGCAAGTGATGCGATTAGAGATTCACTTACCGCACTTGGAATTACCATCGAAGATACCCCAACCGGCTCGCGCTGGACCGTAAACTAAAAGAGAAACGAAACTAAAATGCGCCCCGGAAAAAAACGTCGTGAAGCTGCAGTTGCACCATCTCGCAGACCCACAAACCGAAAACCAGAGTCTCGTTTAGAAACCCGAGCAAACAACGATGCAGTCGCTGGTCGCAACAGTGTTGTCGAAGCGCTTCGCGCCAAGATTCCTGCGAAGGAATTGTTGATAGCCGAGCGTGCTGAAATTGATGAGCGCATGACTGAAGCACTTCGTTTAGCTAAGAATCAGGATTTAGGAATTAAAGAAGTTCCACGCGGCCAACTAGATGGTGTCACTGGCACAACAAATCATCAAGGTATCGCGCTAATTATCAAACCATTTCAATATAAAGATTTCGAAGCAGTTTTACTTAGTGCAACAAAGCCTGGTCTGCTAATTGGTTTAGATGGTGTAACCGATCCACATAACCTTGGCGCAATTGTTCGAAGCGCTGCCGCATTCGGTGCACATGGAGTCATAATTCCGGAACGACGTAATGCGGCAATGACTGGATCAGCTTGGAAATCATCAGCTGGCGCCGCAGCAAGACTTCCGATTTCGCAGGTAACAAATATGGTCAGATCAATAGAAGATGCGAAAAAGGCTGGTTTCTTCGTTGTTGGTCTTGATGCCGAAGGTCAAGAATCACTTCCTGGATTTTCGCTAGCAACTGAATCGGTTTACTTAATTGTTGGCAGTGAAGGTAAAGGTTTGTCTCGATTAGTAAAAGAGAAGTGCGATTTGATTCTTTCAATTCCAATGCAATCTGATGTTGAATCCTTAAATGCCAGTGTTGCTACTGCGATTGTTATGTATTGGATTGCCGAGAAGCGGGCAAAGTAACCATGACAGCGTTCACAAGATTTATCGCACTCGGAGATTCAATGACCGAGGGCATGTGTGATGAAATAGTTGATGGTAAATACCGGGGCTGGGCAGATCGAACCGCAGATACGCTTGCTAAAGCCAATCCAAATTTTACTTATACTAATTTAGCTATTCGCGGAAAATTGCTCAACCAAGTTATTGATGATCAGATTCCTGCCGCGGGTGCATACATCACAGGCCCAGAAACTTTGGTCTCATTTCACGCTGGTGCAAATGATGTGTTGCGCCCCAACTATCAAGCAGATGCCGCATTTGCTAAGTATGAAAAAGGTATAAGCGAGTTAGCTAAAACACAAGCAACGCTAATTGTTTTTACTGTAGTTGACCGAGTTGAAGGAAATGGCAAGACTGCTCAGCTTTGGCACGAAAGATTTAGCGCATTCAATGTAAATGTTCGTGACGTAGCAAAAAAATATGGGGCGATTATTATTGAAGCGGATGATGCAAAATGGTTGGCAGATTTGCGCTTTCTTGCAAAAGACCGGTTGCACCTAAATTCTGATGGTCACTGGCGCCTATCACAAGCTGTGTTAGAGAAACTTGGCAAAGATTTTGATCCCAACTGGAAAATTCCACTTGCACCAGCGCGCAAGAAATCCTGGGTTAGAAAAAATAGCGAAAATCTATTTTGGATTATTTCCTTTGTGATTCCTTGGATCTGGCGACGGATTCGCGGCCGCTCTTCTGGAGATGGCCGAAGTGCAAAATATGAGACACCAGTCAGCTGGAAGTAGCCTTGTTTAACGCTTTTCAGGTGCCAAAATTTGTTGCAGCAGGCCAATGTTTTCAACACATTTTCCAGCGCCATTAACAACAGAGTAAAGCGGATCTTCAGCAACTCGCACCGGCATTCCGGTCTCCTTAGTTAAACGTTCGCACAAACCTTTGAGCAAGGCGCCACCGCCAGCAAGCACAATTCCAGTGCGAGATAAATCAGCAACAAGATCTGGTGGAGTTTCATCTAGCGTCGCCTTAATTGCAGCAATTATTTTTAGAAGTTGATCTTCAATAGCACTGCGGATTTCTTCAGGTGAAACCATGAGATCCTTTGGCAATCCTGATACTAAATCTCGACCGCGAATACGAGCAGCACTTTCACCGCTTAATTTGGCTGCTGATCCAATTGCCATCTTTAATTCTTCAGCGGTCCGCTCACCAATCATTAAGTTATAAGCACTCTTGATGTAATTAACAATCGCAGCATCAAAAGCATCACCACCGACTCGAACAGATCTTGAAGTTACGATTCCACCCAGTGAAATTACCGCAACATCTGTTGTCCCACCACCAATATCAACAATCATCGAACCGATTGGTTCCTGAATCGGAAGTCCGGCACCTATAGCCGCTGCCATTGGTTCTTCCATTATGTAAACTTTTTTTGCACCAGCAGCATAGGCTGCATCTTTAATTGCTCGATGTTCAACCGATGTCACAACTGGTGGAACCGCAACGACGACAATTGGTTTTGTGAAGAGTCTTTTAACTCCAACCTTTGCCATAAACATTCGCAACATTTTTTGCGCGGTCTCAAAATCTGCTACCACTCCATCTTTAAGTGGCTTAATCGAAACTATATGTGCAGGTGTTCGGCCAACCATTTTTCTGGCTTCGTGACCGACTGAGAGAATTTCCCCGGTATCAGTATTTATACAAACAATGCTAGGTTCATTTAGAACAATTCCACCATTTGATTGGTAAATAACTGTGTTTGCAGTTCCAATGTCAATGGCGAGATTGCGACCAAATGGATTTTGCATTTATCGAACCTCGCCATCAACTGCGTATCTAGGGGAGTTCGACTTTAGACCCAACCTGGCTTTCAACGTAAGGTCAGATTGGGTGAATAACGGGGTGGCATTGCGCTGGTTCATTCGTGCTCTGATTACCTCCCGATTACCTCCCGTTCATACATCTAGGGGAGAATTGGAATATGGCTTCCCAGGTCCATCAAATTGATGTGAGTAATCCAAGAGAGATTTTGGTAGACCGCGAACTTAGTTGGTTGGCTTTTAACCAGCGAGTTCTGGAATTAGCCGAAGATAAATCAATTCCACTTTTGGAGCGCTGCCGATTCTTGGCAATCTTCTCCTCAAATCTAGATGACTTTTACATGATCCGTGTAGCTTCACTGAAGAACAAATTAGAATCTGGAATTGCAAAGGCAAATACTGCGGGATTTACGCCAACTGAATTGATGAAAGAACTTTCAATTAAAACCGAAGAGTTGATATCTCGAAAGAGTAAATGTTTTCACGAAGATGTTCACCTTAAACTTTCTAAAGAGGGAATAAATATCGTCCGCTGGGATGAGCTAAATTCAAAAGAGCGCGAGCTTGCAACCGATATTTTTCATAAACAGATTTTTCCGGTTCTGACACCGCTTGCAATCGATCCTTCACACCCATTTCCTTATATTTCTGGGCTCTCCCTTAATCTCGCTGTGATTGTAAAAAACCCTGAGACTGGGGTCGAACTTTTTGCTCGGGTTAAGGTCCCATCAAACTTAGCAAGATTTGTAGTTACATCAACTAGCGATGACCGTAGATACATTCCTCTCGAGCAAGTGATTACGGCAAATATTGCCGAACTTTTTCCGGGCATGGAAATTTCAAATGTTTACACCTTTAGAATTACTAGAAATGCCGATCTAGAACTTGAGGAAGAAGAGTCTGAAGATTTGCTCGCAAGTATGGAGCAAGAGTTGCTGCGCAGAAAGTTTGGGCCACCAGTCCGACTAGAGGTTGGGTCGGGCATGGATGACGAACTTTTAGAAACTTTAAAAGAAGAGTTGAAGATTAAAGATGAGGATATAAGTAAATATCCAGAGCCACTTGATTTGACTGGGCTAAATCAGATTGCAGATATTGATCGACCTGATTTAAAGTTTGAAGCATTCAGAAGTCAAGTAGCTTGGGATTTGCGTGATGTGGAACCAGATTCAACCGAAGCCTTCTTTGAAGCAATAAAACGCCGCGAAATAATCCTGCATCATCCATATGAATCCTTTAGCTCTTCGGTTGTGCGATTTATCGAATCTGCGGCTACCGATCCGCATGTTCTTGCGATCAAACAAACTTTATATCGAACATCTGGAGATTCACCGATTGTTGAAGCGCTGATTGAAGCGGCAGAAGCCGGAAAACAGGTATTGGCAGTAATCGAAATTCGAGCCCGCTTTGATGA
>DDMR01000036.1:3386-5154 GCA_002340925.1 Actinobacteria bacterium UBA2541 | reverse complement strand
TCAGGTTTTGCACCACAGACCTCATTTGAAAGGCTATTGGTTGCACCGCGAACACTGCGTTCAGGGTTGCTAGCGAAAATTCAAAGAGAGATTGACAATAAGAACGCTGGTAAATCTGCCTTAATTCGGATGAAGCTAAATTCTATTTTGGATGAAGAGTTCGTTGATCTTCTTTATAAAGCCTCTGCCGCTGGTGTCCAAGTGGAACTTGTGGTGCGTGGAATTTGTGCAATCAGAGGTGGAGTTCCTGGGCTATCCAAAAATATCCGAGTGATTTCAATTCTTGGCAGATTCCTAGAGCATTCCAGAATTTTTCACTTCGCTAATGATGGGGAAAATGAACTATGGCTTGGTAGCGCTGATTTGATGCACCGAAATCTAGATCGCCGCGTTGAAAGCATGGTCATGATTAAACAGACCGACCACAAACGGATGTTATTGCGAGCACTAGATAGTTATTTAGCACCGACAACGGCGCACTGGAGTATGAATATCGACGGCACTTGGGATCGGATAACTAAAGATTCAAATGGCACGGATTTAACTGACATGCATCAGCAAGTTATTAATTGGTATCGAGCCAGAGGATGAATGAATTGATAATTGCAGCCGGCGGAGTTGTTTGGCGTGAAGGCAAGGATTCAAAAATCGAATTAGCAATTATCCATAGACCTAAATATGACGACTGGACCTTTCCGAAAGGAAAGTTGGATATCGGTGAAGAGCTTATCTCTGGCGCATATCGCGAAATTTTAGAAGAGACTGGTTTGGATATTGAACTTGGGCCATATCTAGGCGCCGTTGAGTATGAATCTTTTGGAGAAGCAAAGCACGTTTCATATTGGGCAGCGAAAGCACTTTCTAGTTCAAAGGAATTTCATCCAAATAATGAAGCAGATTTATTGGAGTGGCACCAAGTTGATTCTGCTCGCGAAAAGCTGACACGCGATACCGATAGAGAAATACTAGAAATATTTATCGAATCGCCATATCAAGCAAGCAAATTAATTATGTTGCGCCATGCCAAAGCCTTGGCTCGCACGGAATGGCAGAGTGGCGATGAAGATCGACCGCTAGATAATTTGGGTCAACTTCAGGCTAAGCGAATGCATGCCGTTTACCAGGTCTTTGGAATTTCCCAGATTCATACATCCGATGCGGTTCGTTGTTATGACACCGTAATTGGATTAACAAATGCGCTGAAAATCGAACCAGTTGTAACGAGCAAATTGAGCGAATATACATATGAGAAAAATAAAGATAAATCACTTGATTACGCGCTAGAGCTTGCAGAGATAACTCGCACTACAGGCGAAACAATTCTTCTATGTAGCCACAATCCTGTTCTACCTCGAATGCTAGAGCGGGTCGCGAAGAAAACTGCTGTGAAATTACCAGGGTATAAATTGAAGCCTGGTGATGCCTGGGTAGTATTTCTTGGAAAGAATAAGTGTCTACAGATTGATTTTGTCCCGGTGCCTGCTGTTTAGAACCGTTTAGTGCTCGGTCCAATCTAAATATTTAAGCACAATTCCTTCGCGTAGGGCCCATGGGCAGACCTCTAAGTTATCTAGATCAAGATTGCGCATGACACTTTCAGTTACAAAAGCCCCGGCAACAATCTGACGGGCCCGGTTTGCTGAAACACCTGGCAACTTTGTTCGCTCTTCAGAATCCATTTCTGCTAAACGAGTTGAGATTTTTCGAATTGCATCAATGCTTATATTTTTGCCATTGCCACCATACCAATCACCACAAAGCCGGGCCA
>DDMR01000036.1:2550-3235 GCA_002340925.1 Actinobacteria bacterium UBA2541 | reverse complement strand
AGAACAGATTCCAATTGAGTTTCAATGTAATCTCGAAGTGCGCGAACACTCTTGGGGGTAAATGGATCACCTTGCAAATGGCTCTTAGTTAATCTCGATGCACCAAGTGGAAGTGTTACGGCAACCTCTGGCGCCTCATCTATGCCAGATGCAATCTCGAGAGAACCGCCACCGATATCAATAACAAGTAATCGGCCGCTCGACCAGCCAAACCAACGACGTGCGGCAAGGAAAGTTAATCTTGCTTCTTCTTCTCCAGTTAAAACTTGAAGGTCTATTTCAAAATCCTTATTTATGTCAGCAATAATTTCTGGTCCGTTTTTTGCTTCACGTAGCGCTGAAGTCGCAAAAGGTAGAAGCTCCTCAGTTTTCACGCTCTTTGAATGGACTATCGCATTCTTGATTGCCAATCGGAGCTCGGCTATTCCTTCCGCCGAAATGTTATTTTCTTCCGTTAAATACTCGGTCAGCCGCAGCTCTACTTTGTGATTGAAAGTTGGATTTGGCCGGGCACCTGGATGCGTATCGACTACCTGGAGATGGATCGTATTTGATCCCACATCTAAGACTCCAAGGCGCATTTGCCGAAGATACTCGCTAATTGCCGCAGTAATTGCCAGGTTCTTAGCATTGGTTTTTGCGTGTCATAATTGCCCCTGCAGCACGCCTCCCTAGCTCAGTGGTA
>DDMR01000036.1:382-2406 GCA_002340925.1 Actinobacteria bacterium UBA2541 | reverse complement strand
AACAAATACTTTGGTATGAATAAGCCATGGAACGCGATTTTGATGTCGTAATTATTGGATCTGGTTTTGGCGGATCAGTAAGTGCGCTGCGTTTAACAGAGAAGAATTATCGAGTTTGTGTTTTGGAAGCTGGCCGAAGATTTCGTGATAAAGACTTTCCTAAAACTTCTTGGCGATTAAGTAAATTTCTATTTGCACCAAGGCTTGGCCTGCGAGGAATACAGAGAATTCATGCACTTCCTGATGTTTTAGTTTTAGCTGGCGCGGGTGTAGGTGGCGGCTCGCTTGTGTATGCAAACACTTTATATATTCCACCTGATACTTACTTCAATGATAAACAGTGGAAACATATAACCGATTGGAAATCCGAATTACTTCCTTGGTATGACCAAGCATCTCGAATGCTTGGGGTCGCAGATAATCCATATTTCTCACCATCAGATGCTGCAATGAAAGAAGCTGCAATTGAAATGGGCGTTGGACATACTTTTCGAATGGCACCACTCGGAGTTTATTTTGGAGATGGACCAGGTGAATTAAGCACCGATCCATACTTTGGTGGAAAAGGACCTGCAAGAAGCGGTTGCATGCAATGTGGCGCCTGTATGACGGGATGTAGATTTAACGCAAAAAATACCTTGCCTAAAAATTACTTAGGCCTGGCTGAAGGCGCTGGCGCAGAAGTATTTGCCGAACATACGGTTACAAAAATTGAGCAAATTCCTAACGGGAGCTGGAAGATATCTGCCCGAAAGAGCTCATCCTGGTTTGGGCGAAAGCGGGTATTCACCGCTAATCAAGTGATTGTTGCGGCCGGGACTTACAACACCCAAAAATTATTGCATCGCATGAAGAGTGATGGTTTATTGCCAAGACTTTCATGTGCCCTTGGTAAATTATCGCGGACCAACAGTGAAGCTCTTACCGGCGCACTTATGCAGAACACCAGTGTTGATTACAGCAAAGGTGCTGCAATAACTTCATCTTTTTTTCCAGATGAGCACACACATGTAGAGCCAGTCCGGTATGGCGTCGGAAGCAATGCAATGGGGTTGTTGCAAACAATTATGACTGATGGTGAAAATGCAAAGGACCGACGTAAGCAATGGCTTGGCACAGTTCTTCGCCACCCTTCAATGCTGGCTCGGGTTTTGAATGTTCGAAAATGGAGCGAGCGAACAGTTATTGCACTCGTAATGCAAAATGTTGATTCTGCGGTAACGGTCTCAATGAAGAACTCAGTTTTCGGTAAGCGCTTAACTTCAAAGAATGACAGTGCGATACCAAATGCGACATACATTCCTGCAGCAAATGAAGTTGTCCGAAAGATTGCCGAAAAAAATGGGGGAATAGCCGGTGGACATATTGGAGACCTAATTGGTGCTCCGTTTACTGCTCACTTTGTAGGTGGTTGTGTGATTGGAGATTCTGAGGACTCTGGAGTAATCGATCCGTATCACCGGGTGTGGAATTACCCAACGCTTCATGTTGTAGATGGCGCAAGTGTTACGGCAAACCTAGGCGTCAATCCTTCGCTAACAATTACCGCACAAGCTGAACGCGCGATGTCGATGTGGCCGAACAGGGGCGGGATAGATGAACGTCCGATTCAAGGGCAACCGTATAAAAAAGTGGCGATGGAGTTTCCAAACAGCCCGGTCGTGCCTATAGGCGCAATTGGTGAGTTAAGAGTTGTTTAACTTTTCGGTCTGCTCTTTACGTAGCCTTGGCCAAGTAGTAATTGGATAATCAAGATTGCGGTAAAAATCTTTGATCAATTGCTGAACAAATTTTGGTTTCTCTTTTACTACAAAATGTGAACTTCCCGGAACAATTGCTAGCCGGGCATTTGGGATCGCTTCATAGAGTTCTACGGTGTGCTGATTAGAGAAAGGCTCGTCATCGCCAGTTAGAACCAGAACCGGGCAGTTAATTTTAGAAAGTTGTGGAACTGTCATTGTGGGTTCAGAATTCCAGACCTCATATGCTTTTCGAATAATTACTTCCTGCATATGTGCTGGATC
>DDMR01000036.1:0-239 GCA_002340925.1 Actinobacteria bacterium UBA2541 | reverse complement strand
GTAAGTCCGCTGTCGTAGTGAAAGTTGGTCCCGATTGCAACGATTGATTTAACAAGATCTGGACGCTTCAGAGCAATCATCAAAGAGATGATTCCACCATCGCTCCAGCCAATTAAGTGAGTAGGGCCTTTAATTACATCCTCGATGTATGCGATTGCTTCATCGGTCTGAAAATCAAAGTGATAGAAACCTTCGCGACTTGCAGTGCGTCCATGTGCACTTCGGTCATATGCAAAAAC
>DDMR01000102.1:12111-13370 GCA_002340925.1 Actinobacteria bacterium UBA2541 | reverse complement strand
TGGGCTGCTTTTGCTTCATCTGCAACTTTCTTGGTTTCTGCAACTTTTACGGTCGCAGCCTCTTGTGCTGCTTTAGTACGATCAGCCTCTAATTTTGCAATCTCTGCCGCACTTTCTGCAGCCTTGAATCGCTTTAACGCAACGGTATTCGTGTTTCCAATATTGTCTAGAGTTGTTAATTGATCAATTAAATCTTGTGGACCATTAGCGCTGAGCAAAGAATTTATATTTGTAAAGTCACCACCAAGCATGTAAGCGTTCGAAGCCATTCTTCCAATAACGGCATTTGTTTTGCTAACTTCTCTTTGGGTTTTTAAAGCATGAGCGGCTGCAACATCGGCATTCGCTTTCGCGATGTTTAGCTCACCAAGTGCTTTGTTATAAGCAACTTGGGCTGTGTTTGCAATTGCCGCCAATTGATTAAGGGTTTTTGTTGCACTGCTCAATACTGCAGCTGCTTTCTTAGCAGCTGCGGCTTTCGCCGCTTCTTCCTTCTTAGCGGCTTTAATCTGGGCTTTGGTTGGCTTGGGAGGCTTGCTTGGCTTGGAAGTGCTGGGAGGATTAGAAACCGCGAAATCAGCGCTTAAAACTGAGAGCCCGATTGAAAGCGCCAAAAGCACACCTGTTGATTTTCGGGAATTACGTGACTTACTAAAAAACATTTTCGAAGGTGCCTCCAGGGAAGTTATATGCCCAAAAGGATAAGGGTCTTACCTGTGAATCATCGGAAAATAAACCCTGTGTCGCTAATTTGCAACATCTCTTCGCTTGAAAAATACTGCGGCAATGGCTCCACCGATTACGAGATAAGCGAGAGAGACAGCGATTGAATGTCTATAGCTCAAACTAGGGATTCCACCCTCTCCAAGGTTAGAGAAATTAAAACCAGGCAGCCATTTACCTGTGCTTTTTATTAAAGCTCCCAGAATGTTCTCTAAAATCAGAATCCAAAGAACCCCAACCGCGATTGCGCTAATGGGCGATCTAAGAAGAAGCCCCAGAATCATTCCAAAAGTTCCAAAGCAGAGGGTCGCAATAAATATATTTAACGTGCTCTTAAATAAGAGCTCTATTGCGGCAGAGGTCGTCCAAGCTGAGGTATTAACGCCGGCTCTCTCCGCCAATGCAAAGGAGATCAAAATACTTAAAGCTCCTGCAAATAAAACCATTACTAATGCGAATATTTTCATCGAGATAAATTTGCCAGCGAGAATTTTCATGCGGGATGGTTGGCGAACCAATAAATTGCGAAGAGTCCC
>DDMR01000102.1:1705-11935 GCA_002340925.1 Actinobacteria bacterium UBA2541 | reverse complement strand
ATGCTTTCACCTCGCCGTGAGTTTCCATCTTCAGAATCAATCATCAAGAAAATAATTGAGGTAAAAAGCGCACTTAAACCGCCAACTGTCGCGATTGTTCCAAGTAAAAGTGTTGGACGACGAAGCTTGCGAAGCTCTGCAATAACGACACGAATCATTTGCTATCTCCTGTCATCTCGAAAAAGGTTTCTTCAAGCGTTGGCAGGACTACTGAGATCGAAGCGAGTGTTATCCCAGCTTCGAATGCCATGCGATTAATAGTTGCACTTGCTTCTTGTGCTGCCTGAATATATAAATTTCCATCAACTATTGAAATGTTGAATCCGGAATCGGTGAGTTTTTTTGCTAAATTGGTTAAATCTACGTCGTACTCTGGTTTTGCAACAATTATGGGTTTCTGGCCAGATAGCAACTCTTGAGTTCGGCCAGAGAAAATGACTTTGCCTTCGCGCAACATAATTAAATATTCGCAGATCATTTCTAGTTCGCTAAGGATGTGAGATGACACAAAAACTGTGGTTCCGCTATCTGCTAAATCCTTGATTATTCCCCGAACTTCTTGGATTCCGGATGGGTCTAAACCATTTGTTGGTTCGTCAAGAATTAGTAATTTCGGGTTGGGAAGTAGTGCAGCAGCAATTCCAAGACGTTGCTTCATTCCCAACGAGTAAGTTTTAAATTTGGAGCCACCACGATCGGCTAGATCCACTTTCTCTAATAGTTGATCGACTCGAGAGAGCGGGAATCCACCTAGTTCGGCTAATACCTTTAAATTTTCGCGTCCAGATAGCGCGGGATAAAACGCCGGCCCTTCAATCATTGCGCCTACGTTGGGCAGATATTTTTCAGGGTGCGAAATACTTTCGCCTAACACAGTTGCAGTTCCACTAGATGGCGCAATTAATCCCAGAAGCATTCGAATAGTTGTCGTTTTACCTGAACCATTTGGTCCAACAAATCCACAGATTGACCCTTCTGGAACTACAAAATTTCCATGAGATAACGCGGCGCGATCGCCATAAATCTTCGTTAAATCCGAGGCTGATATCGCAGTTTTTTCCATGGCTCCACCCTACCCAGTAAATTTTATGCATGACGCACCAGCATCGACCTTGGGGATATTCCAATTCTGCAGATGGAGATTTGCCTGATTGGGATTTGCACGAAGAAACTCTTGCAGTTCGCGCTGGTTTAGCTAGATCTGGTTTCGGTGAAACCGGCGAAGCGATGTATCTGACAAGTGGATATACGTATGACACTGCGGAACAAGCGGTTCATTCATTTACGGACGAAGTTGATCATTTTGTATATAGCCGCTTTGCAAACCCAACAGTTTCAATGTTCGAACAACGCCTTGCGGCAATTGAAGGTGCAGAATTCTGCGTTGCAACGGCCTCTGGAATGTCAGCAATGTTCGCATCGATTGCGTGCATGGTGGAAGCCGGAGATCGCGTTGTTGCAGCCGCTTCAATGTTCAGTTCTTGTTATGTAGTGCTCTCTGAAATTCTGCCAAAGTGGGGAATTGAAGTTGAATTTATTAAGGGCAACGATAAGCAGGTCTGGGAGAAAGCTTTAAGCAAGAAAACAAAAGTTGTATTCATTGAGACTCCAAGTAATCCCATGCTAGAAATAGTTGATCTAAAGATGGTTAGCAATTTAGCTCATAAAGTTGGTGCCACTGTAATCGTGGACAATGTAATGGCATCGCCAATACTTCAAAAGCCACTACAGCATGGCGCAGATGTTGTTATGTACTCAGCAACAAAACATATTGATGGGCAGGGTCGCGTTCTTGGTGGTGCGATTCTTGGCAGCTTTGATTACATTCAAAATTATTTGAATCCTTTTATTAGGCACACTGGCCCAACGCTTAGCGCTTTCAATGCCTGGGTTCTTGTTAAGTCACTTGAAACTCTTTCAATGCGAGTAAATAAGATGAATGAGAGCGCCCAACAAATCGCAGAATTTTTAGCAGGCCAACCAAAGATCTCCGCTGTGAATTATCCTGGCTTAAAGACTCACAGCGGGTATGAAGTTGCACAGAAGCAAATGACAGGCGCCGGAACAACTTTAAGTTTTGAAATTGCTGGTGGGCCAAAAGAACTCTTCAAAGTCATGGATGCGCTCAAGGTAATTGATATCTCTAATAATTTGGGCGACAGCAAATCACTTATTACTCATCCAGCTTCTACTACCCACCGCAGGCTAGATCAGACAACGCGAGAGTCCATGGGAATAACTGATTCACTTGCAAGATTATCTGTCGGCCTAGAACATGCCTCTGATTTGATTAAGGATTTACAACAAGCGACGCGATAACAAGCAGTAGTGAGAAGACGCTTAAGTAAGTTATCGACCATTGGAACAATCTTGCAGCAGCCTTATTTGAATCAGGGCCGTTAATCTTTAATAATTCAAGCCCAAAGCCAAGCGCTATTGCAATAGTAATAACCCAGCACCACCACGGAAGACCTGCACTCCAATTAACTCCAAGCGAAGTTATGAACATTCCAATTGTGTGAAACCACATCTGTTTTTCAACCGATTTTATGGTTGCTACTACTGGCAACATTGGAATTCCCGCTGCCGCATAATCATCCTTGTATTTAATTGCCAGCGCCCAGAAGTGTGGTGGGGTCCAGAAGAAAATTACCAAGAAGAAAAGCCAGGCAGTTAACGAAAGTGAATTTGTTACTGCGGCCCAACCAATTAGAACTGGCATGCATCCTGCGATGCCGCCCCATACTATGTTCTGCGATGTGCGACGTTTCAGCCCGATCGTATAACCGAAGACATAGAAAATAATTGCAGCAGCGGTTAAGACTGTTGCCCAGAGGGTTGTAAAAATAGAGAATACTAAGAGCGAAATGACAGTTAAAGCTGATGCAAAGATGAATGCTTGAGTTTCACTTACGGCGCCACTAACAATTGGACGTTTAGCCGTGCGCTCCATTAATCGGTCTGAATCGACTTCAATAATCATGTTAAATGCATTAGATGCGCCAGCTGCAAGTGTTCCACCAATTAGCGTTGCAATGGTCAGCCCAAGTGGAGGGACGCCTTTGGCTGCGAGAAAAAGCGCAGGCAATGTAGTAACCAGAAGTAATTCCACGACTCGCAATTTCATCAGGGCGATATACGGTGAAATTTTTAAATTACGCACGAACCTAGCCTACTGGCGCTATTTGAATCGGTTTTGCGATGCTGGCCAACATCCTGTCTATTATCTTTCGCGCTCGATCCCGAGTAGTTTCAGTTGGGGTCAAACGATTTGCAATAACCGCGAAGACGTATTCGCTATCTCCAGCTTCGACATACCCAGCTAAAGTTACGGAAGAATTAATCCAACCGGTTTTAGCTTTAACTAATCCCTTTGCGGTTGAAGCAGATTCCTGAAACCTCTTCTTCAGTGTTCCAGTTTTACCAGAAAGCGGAAGGCCGTCATAAACAGCTTGGAACTGTGGTTCATTCCTAATCTTAAGCAAGAGCTCAGCAACTGTTCGGACAGAGACTCTGTTTTCACGTGAAAGCCCGCTGCCATCAAAAACCTTTAGACCGGTTGAATTCACACCAAGAGAACTTAACGTATCTTCAAAGGCTAGATTCAAACTTAAATCATCACGCGAATAGCCCAGTTTCGCAGCAGCATTTCGGGCTACCCGATCTGCCAACACATTATCGCTCCATAGAAGAGTGAAATTTAGAATTTTGCGTAATTTCGGAGAAGTTACTCTTGAAATCTCTGTTGGCTCTTGATCTGGGGTAGCCGGTGGCTTAATAATTCTTTCAAACTTAATTTCGTTACCGTAATAAGTCCTAAGGCTTTTTATGTCAGCATCAAACATGCCATAAAACTTAATTTTCAAGCCAGCATAATCGCCACGCCTATTAATGATTTCATTAATAAGTTTGGTAGAAAGTGCGCGATTCGATCGCTTCGCCTCACTTGCACTTGTTGTCAGCCATGGATCACGCTCGCCCTGCAAAATATAGACATCGGGATCTTCTGTTGAATTAATTGTTGTATTAAATACTTTGTCAGGCCCGAAGGCATAAATCGCTGCAGCCGCAGAAATTATTTTAAGGACCGAAGCCGGAGCACGAGGCTCATCCGCAGCATCTGAATAAATTTCAGTCTGCGTTGCTGGATCAAAAACAATAATTCCTGGTTTCGCAAGGGTCGAAGAAGTAGCGAGTTTCTTAAAGGTTTTTGGAACCGATACTGCATGTGCACTCGGATTAAATGAAGCCAGCAAGACCATGGCTGATATGAGAGAAATTAACCGTAGTTTAATCACTCTTCTCCGCCACTTTCTTACTAAATCTACCCTGTGAAATTGCTGCTCCCAGAACAACTATTGCACCGCCGACCGGTTCGTGCCAAGTGATGTTCTCGTTAAGAAAAATCCATCCAATGAATACCGCTACGACTGGCGTTAAGTAAGTAACTGAACTTGCGACAGAACTTCCTGCCCGTTCTACGATTTGGAAATTCCAGATGTATGCAAATCCAGTACCAAAGATTCCTAGTGCCATCACTGCAAGAACTGGGCCGATGCGATATTCAGCGCTAGCTACTCCATCCATTAAATAAAATGGCAGAAGAGTTAGTGCCCCGGCTGTTACTTGTCCTGCGGCAAGTGCTTCAGCAGTTAGATTTAGTGGTATCAGATACTTCCTAATTATCGGATAAGAAAGACCGTAACAAGTTACAGCTGCGAAAAGGGCGAGCACACCATCGCCAGAACCGGTCCCAACTCCATTCCAAATTCCGAGCACAACTATTACACCAACTCCGCCTACCACTAACCCAAGAATTTGCTGGTTTTGAATCTTCTCGGATCTAAAGAAGATAAAGATAAAAACTAGGGTGGCCAATGGAGTGAAGGAATTTATGATTCCAGCAAGAACTGTTGTGACTTCTTGTTGGGCATATGCAAATAAGAATCCAGGGAAAACATTTAGAAGGAGTGAGACGACCCAGAGAATAAACCAAGTTTTAGGATCCGTAGGAAGTTTGATTCCTCGAATTTTTACAATCAGTAACAGAATCATCGCACCAAGAGCACATCTTCCAAATGCAACGCCGACCGGAGTTAAGAATTCTAGACCTAGCTTGATAAATACAAAGGAGGATCCCCAAACCAAGCCAAGTATCAAATAAATAGGGAGCCAGGATTTTTGCTTCATGCAAACTCCCCCTAATGTTTGGGTATGACAACTGCTGAAATCGGACCTGGTGAATTCTATCCAGTGGTTGGTGTTGGCCCACATCCAAAACCGTGGCCTGAGGCAGAACATTTTGATTCAGAGCTTCTCGCAAACGGAGACCGAAGAAATGTTTTAGATCACTACCGATATTGGAGCGTTGAAGCAATAGTCGCAGATTTAGATACTAAGCGACATGATTTACAGATAGCTATAGAAAATTGGCAACATGATTTAAATATTGGTTCAGTAGTTCGAACAGCAAATGCTTTTAATGTTTCAAAGGTTCATATTGTCGGTAAACGCGATTGGAATAAACGCGGTGCGATGGTTACAGATAAATACCTTCATGTATTGCATCATCCAACTATTGCTGATTTTAAAATTTGGTGTGACGAAAATAGTGTTCCGATAATTGGAATTGATAATTTGCCAATTTCAAAAGAGTTAGAAACTACTGAGTTGCCTAAAAAGTGTGTTCTTTTCTTTGGGCAAGAAGGGGCTGGGATGTCAGATGAGGCCGTTGAAATCTGTGAAACAGTTCTTGCAATTAGACAGTATGGATCGACGAGATCAATGAATGCATCTGCTGCTGGTGCAATTGCCATGTATGCCTGGGCAATGCAGCACCTAAACAATTAATCTTCTTTTACTACCTCTTCAACAGCTTTAATTCGGCGACGAATCTCATCTGCTTCATCTACTCGACCTAAGGATTGCAAAACATCAGCCATCCGATTCTCAATTTCTAGAATGAATTCAAAATCCTTATTGTCATGATCTGTTGCAATTTCTAAGACCCGATCTAAAGTATTTAAACCTTCTTCGCCAAGCCCAGCAACTATTTGGGCTTTCCCTAATTCCAGAAGTGAATAAGTCTCTCGATAGTGATCGTGGGCAGTTACAAAAACATCTAGTGATTTCTGGGCTGCGATTATTGCACCATCGCCATCACCAATTTCTATCAAACAGTGGGCAATTTTTTGATCGCATCTTGCGACGTTTATGACTTCCTTTAATTTCTTGAATAAATCGCGAGCTTCTCTAAATGATTCAAGTGCTAGCCCATACTCTTTTAACTCACGTTGTGCGCACCCAATTAGATGTAAATCATTAGCTGCGCCGCTGTCATTCCCGTCAACTAAATGCTCTTGAACACATTCGGACATGCACTCGATTGTTTTCTCATACTCTTTTGAGGAGAACCACCATTCGCCAAGAGTGCAAGCCAAATCAATTGCTAACGGAGATTTTGATTCGCGAAGTAAGTCAACAGCTTTACTCATTGCATTTGCGGCTTCATTCATCCGCTTTAATTGATTTAAGTTATATCCAATCGCTGAATAAGCCTGCGCTAAACCATCAGATGGAACAACTGAACCTAGTTCGGCATAAATATCTCGTGCAGTTTCAGCAAGTGCGAGCGCTTCGTCATATTGACCACGCGCATAGATTCGAGCGCTTAACTCGTAATAGGTATTAGCGCGATCTAAGCCTTGAGTTTCTGGAATTCGCTCCCAGAGCATCTCCTCGGTGACGATATCGTCCGTTGACTCCTCGTCCTCACTCATGACGATGACTCTAGCAATACCTTCCCGCTTGCGCATCGGCAGGGGTATAGTTCCGACACGTGCGTTTCTTAAATACCCCCAGCCACGACCTGACCTATGACGATGTCTTCATGGTCCCAAGCTCATCTGAAATTGCCAGCCGCATGGATGTAGACCTTTCTACACATGATGGAACCGGAACCACAATCCCAATAGTCGTTGCAAACATGACGGCGATCTCTGGCCGCAGAATGGCCGAAACTATTGCCCGACGCGGCGGAATGGCCGTTATTCCTCAGGATATTCCCATCGAAGTAGTTAGTGACGTTATTAAATGGGTTAAGTCAAGACATACTTTCTTTGATACTCCAGTAACTCTTTCACCAACTGAAACTGTTGCCGATGCTGTTGACCTGATAAATAAGCGAGCACATGGCGCTCTGATTGTTGTTGAAGATGGCAAGCCAGTTGGAATCATTACCGAAGCAGATTGCGAACGGGTAGACCGATTTACCCAGCTCCAATTAATTATGAGCAAAGATTTAGTAACAGTTCCAGATTCGATTGAGCCACGCGAAGCATTTGAATTTCTCAATACTCAGCGCCGTAAATTAGCTCCGGTTGTAGATAAAACCGGAAAGCTAGTTGGGATTCTAACTCGCACTGCCGCGCTTCGTGCAACTCTTTATCAGCCCGCACTTGATGCAAATAAAAATTTAAGAATTGCATGTGCGGTTGGAGTAAATGGTGACGTTGCGGCGAAAGCAAAAGCTCTAATTGCTGCTGGCGCCGATGTGCTTGTTGTTGATACTGCTCATGGTCATCAAATAAAAATGATTGAAGCCCTAAAGCTAATCCGAGCCCTGAAACCAAATATTCCAATCGTTGCTGGAAATGTTGTAACCACAGAGGGCACTAAAGCACTAATTGAAGCTGGTGCTGACATTGTGAAAGTTGGAGTTGGGCCCGGAGCCATGTGCACAACTCGCATGCAGACCGGTGTTGGGCGTCCACAATTTTCTGCAGTTTTAGAGTGCGCGGCTGAAGCCAAGAAACATGGCAAACATGTCTGGGCCGATGGCGGTGTCCGACATCCACGCGATGTTGCACTTGCTCTTGCTGCTGGTGCATCTCAAGTAATGATTGGATCTTGGTTTGCTGGAACTTTTGAATCCCCTAGTGATTTAAATAAGGATGCAACTGGGCGCCTTTACAAAGAATCTTTTGGAATGGCATCTGCTCGCGCGGTTGCGGCAAGAACTTCAAACGATGGTGCATTTGACCGGGCACGCAAAGCGTTATTTGAGGAAGGGATCTCTTCTTCTCGCATGTATATCGATCCAGCACGTCCTGGGGTTGAAGATTTGCTTGATGAAATTATTGCTGGTGTTAGATCTTCATTTACTTATGCTGGCGCAACTAGCATCTCGGATTTTGCAGATCGCGCAGTTATCGGAATTCAATCAGCATCTGGTTATGCCGAAGGCCGCCCACTTCACACAAGTTGGTAATTAACTCTGACTCTCTTGTCGTGCAATATTTTTCCTAGATAAGAGAATGTGGCCGAAGAAGCCAATTGCTAAAGCGAAAATTACACCAACATTTGAATATGCCCACGGTCCATCTTTACCGCCAATTAATTCCATGAAGTATCCCTGCCAAGAAAGCCAGCCAGCGAAGGTGTTCGTAACAAATCCCCAACCAACAATGGCTCCGACTGCAACTAATGAAAGTGAACGCAAATTCCAGGCACCATAAATACCCTTAGGGTTAAACAAATCTTCCTCTTTGAAATCGCGCTTGCGCATAAAGACATCTGCAACAAAGATTGCAGACCAAGCTGCAATTGGCACTCCAAGAGTAATTAGAAACCCTTGGAATGGTCCAAAGAATTCTTTAGCAATCCAAACAATATAAATTGTTCCAAGAGCCATGATTACTGCATCTATCGACGCCGCAACATGTCGCTTTATTGGAACCCCGACAGAGATCAACGCAAGCCCAGATGAATACAGATCAAGGATGGCACCGCCAATTAGCCCCAGAATTGCAACAGCTGCGAAGGGAATTAAATACCAGGTTGGAACAAGTGTTGTAAGTGCACCGATTGGATCCATTCCGATTTTATCGGCAAGATCTTTGCTGCTTCCTGCCAACATTGAACCGTAGATAACTAAGGTAATGGGAACAATTGATGCACCAAAAACTGTCCATCCAACTACACCTCTGCTGGAAACAGTGCGTGGTAAGTAACGCGAATAATCTGCGGCGCAGTTGACCCAACCCAGGCCGATTCCGGTAATTGCGAAAATAAGTGCGCCCAAGAAAGCTTGAATATTACCGCTAGGAATTGCAGATACTGAGTCCCAATTAACCAGATGCGCAGTCAAAGCAATATAGCCAGCAGTTAAGGTAATTGTTAACAAAGTTAGAACTTTTTGAATTCGCATTATTACTTTAAAGCCAAGAACTCCACCAACGATAGTTAAGCCTGCGGCTATCGAAAACCCGATGATCCGCGAGACATTTGGTTCGATATTTCCAACTCTGGTCAGAACTGTTTCGGTTGCAAGTGTTGCAAGTGCAACTAGGACAGTTTCCCAACCAACAAAGATTAAGTAGGAAAGTAAGCCAGGAACCACATTCCCTTTGACGCCGAAGGCTGCGCGGGAAATTGTCATGGTGGGTGCGCTGGCGCGTTTGCCCGCAAGGGAGCTAATTCCTACTAAAAAGAAGGAGGCGATTGTTCCGATTATTGCTGCAAATGTCGCCTGCCAAAAAGAAATTCCAAATCCAAGAAAAAATGATCCATATGAAAGTGCCAGCAAAGATACATTTGCTGCAGCCCAGGGCCAGAAAAGTGAGCGCGCAGTTCCACCTCGTTCATTTTGCGCAATGAAGTTGGTTCCATTGATTTCTAGCATGGGGCCAAGAGTAGAGGTAGTCGCTAAGATTGTCAGATGTTTGCGAAAGATGAATTTCTAAAGGCCAGACTCGCAATCTTAATTGCATTTTTCATCAACGGATTCTCAGTTGGGAACTTCGTCTCTAGAATCCCAGACTTCAAATCTGAACTCGCAATTTCTAATGGGGTTCTGGGAGTCGCACTTTTCTGTGCATCACTTGGGGTCCTCGCAGCGCTTCGCCCTACGAGTAAAGCCGCAGCCAAATATGGCAGTGGTCCAGTAGTTAGATTGTCTGCATTTACCCTCGCCTTAGCGGTGCCACTAGTTGGTTTACTTTTCAATCTTCCTTGGTTTCTATTTTCACTATTTGTTTATGGAGTTCTCTCTTCAATCCACGACCTTTCTATAAATGCACATGCTGCTGCCTTGGAAAATAAGGCGGGAAAGCGAGTAATGAGCACTTTTCATGCCATGTGGTCAATCGGTGGTCTGTTTGGTGGCGTAATTGGTGGTGCACTCGCGAGCTTCAATGTTTCAATTCAAATTCATTCATTTTTTGTTGGTGG
>DDMR01000102.1:0-1565 GCA_002340925.1 Actinobacteria bacterium UBA2541 | reverse complement strand
GCTTATGAAGCATCTCCGCTGATGTCGGCACTGCCATACGTCTTCTTCTCGGCCACGATGGTTATCGGAAGACTGTCCGGAGATTTTCTTGCTCATAAATTTGGAGTAGTGAAACTATTAACCTGGTCCGGGTTTATAGCGGGAATTGGATTAACAGCAGGTTTATTTGCAGGAAATATCTATGGCGTAATTATCGGCTGGTTCTTATTTGGAATCGGTATTTCAACTGTCATACCAATGATGATTAGCGCAACCGGAACGCTTGCTAATGAGAAATACTCAGGCCAAGTTTCAGCCGCGGAAGGGGTTGCCTTAGTAACTGGAGTTGCATACTTTGGTTTTGTAATTGGCCCACCGCTAATTGGATTCATTTCAGAAATCGTAACGCTGCGCTGGGCCATGCTGCTGCCTGCTGTATTGGCAATAATCTTTGGATTAAGTGCAAAAAAAGTATTGTCATAGTAAATTGCATTCCATGATTACTCCTCAGAAACTCGCATCCAATCAATTTGATCACTTCTACAAAGGCGGATACCGCATCGGCGCACTTCGCAATGGCCCAGGTGGACCTATGCGACCTGAAGAGTGGATCGGTTCGATGACAACTCGTTTTGGTGAGAAAACCATGGGGCTATCGACACTTTCAGATGGAAGTTATCTACGTGATTCAGTTATTGCTAATCCCGAGCAATGGCTTGGCGCTGAACATTTAAATACCTTTGGTGCAAGCACTGAATTATTGATGAAACTTCTTGATCCAGATCAAAGACTTCCAGTTCATTACCATCCAAATCGTAAGTTTGCTAAAGAGCATTTGTCACTTAGGCATGGAAAGACAGAAGCTTGGATTATTTTGGAGGCACCTGCAGGAGCAAGTGTTGGATTAGGTTTTGGTAAAGAGATGGCTAAGTCCCAAGTTTCCAAAATGGTTGATGCCAGAGATTCAGATGGTTTGCTCGCTTCACTTCAAAAGTTTGAAGTAAAAGCTGGAGACACCGTATTTGTTCCTGCTGGAACCCCACATGCAATTGGCGCTGGGATATTTGTTCTAGAACTTCAAGAACCAACCGATCTCTCTGCACTTCTTGAGTGGAATGATTTTGCGGTTGATGGTGTCAAAGACGGCCATCTCGGCTTAGGTTTCGATACCGTATTAGATGCACTTCGATACACACCAATTGAAAAAGATGAAGCTAGTAAATTAGTTTTCTCTAATCGCCTGTTTAGTGGCTCTGATCAATCGGTATTTACCGCAGTTGCTGATCCTTATTTCCGTGCAGATTATCTCGCCGGCAACAGCAGCAAGGTCGCCGCAGGGTTTAGCATCATGTTGGTTTTAGAAGGCAATGGAAATATTGCTTTCGAAAATGACTCGCCAATTGATGCGGTTAAAGGTGATGCAATTTTGATTCCACACAGTGCTGGAAGTTGGACTTTGACTGGTGCAAGCGGAGTTGTCTGTCGCCCACCACTAGCGAAAAACGCTTCGCTAGCTATTTAGTTTTCGCAGGTGGCAGGCTTTCTAAAGCGTTCGCCATCATTGGTGGGCAGGGCTCACCTGGTGC
>DDMR01000011.1:33368-42282 GCA_002340925.1 Actinobacteria bacterium UBA2541 | reverse complement strand
CAGCTACTTTTCGCAAAATATATTTGGCCATTTGAAGTAGTTTCTGCGCTATTGATTACTGCCGCGTTGGGAGCAATGGTCTTAGCTCACCAGCAAAGAACTAATATGCGTCCTACTCAGCGGGAGCAAGCTACTAACCGTTTTCGCAGTGGTTCACTAGCAGGCGCAGCCGGACTGCCTGGCCCAGGCGTATTTGCTCGACATAATGCAGTAGACGTACCGGCACTTTTGCCAGATGGAACTCCAGCGCCAACATCTATCTCCGCAACACTTAAAGCACGTGGAGATGTAATTGATTCAGCGCAATTCCAATTAGATAACGTTGACACATCTGTTGTGGAGGAGAAGTAATGAGCCTTGACAACTACCTCTACCTATCTGCGATTCTTTTTACAATTGGCGCAGTTGGTGTTGTAGTTCGCCGCAATGCCATCGTTGTCTTCATGTGTGTTGAATTGATGCTCAATGCAGCTAATTTAACTTTAGTCACTTTCTCGCGAATCAACGGAACACTTGATGGCCAAGTAGTGGCATTCTTTACAATGGTGGTCGCTGCTTGTGAAGTAGTTGTAGGACTTGCGATAATTGTTACGATTTACCGTTCAAGACGCTCTGCATCAATTGATGATGCTAATTTGTTGAAGAGATAATTATGGTTACAAATAACGGAATCGTTTACTTAATTGCGCTACCACTGATCGGTTCGCTCCTCCTTCTCCTACTAGGACGGAAAGCAGATAAGTGGGGACACTTACTGGCTACTGCTCTTTCAGCGAGCTCATTTGCAGTTGGGCTATTCCAACTCTCTGAGATGCTCAGCCGCGAAACAGAAAATAGACCAGTTACTCAGAAACTCTTTAACTGGATCAGCGTGGGCTCATTTAATGTAGATGCATCACTACTACTCGATCAATTATCGATCTGCTTTGTTCTCCTAATTACAGGAGTGGGCACGCTAATTCATATATATTCAATTTCTTATATGTCGCACGACAAAGACCGACGAAGATTCTTTGCATACTTAAATCTCTTCATCGCAGCGATGTTATTACTTGTCTTGGGCGATTCCTATTTAAATCTCTATGTTGGCTGGGAAGGCGTGGGACTTGCCTCATATCTTTTAATCGGGTTCTGGAATCAAAAGCAAGCTTATGCAACTGCTTCGAAGAAGGCATTTGTAATGAACCGCATCGGCGATATGGGGCTTTCCTTTGCAATCATGATTGCCTTTGCCAGCCTCGGGACAGTCTCATTTAGTGGTGTAAAAGAGCAGGCGCACTACGCTTCAGAGGCAACAATGACCGCAATAGGAGTTGCGTTATTAATTGCAGCAGTCGGCAAATCTGCGCAATTCCCACTTCAAGCTTGGCTAGGCGATGCCATGGCTGGTCCGACTCCAGTATCTGCGTTAATTCACGCAGCAACTATGGTTACAGCAGGAGTTTACTTAATAGTTCGCTCCAACTTCGTCTTTGAAGCAGCTCCAACAGCGCAACTCTTAGTATTAATAGTTGGCGCGATAACTCTCATGTTCGGAGCCATAGTTGGTACAGCAAAAGATGATATTAAAAAAGTTCTGGCAGCATCGACCATGTCGCAAATTGGTTACATGATTTTGGGAGCTGGCCTAGGGCCTGCTGGATATGCATTTGCAATAATGCATCTACTAACTCATGGCTTCTTTAAGGCCGGTATGTTCTTGGGTGCTGGATCGGTAATGCATGGAATGAACGATGAAGTGAATATGCGTAAATATGGAGCGCTACGCAAATTTATGCCAATTACATTTATTACTTTCGGGCTTGGGTATCTTGCAATTATTGGTGTCCCGCCGTTTGCTGGTTTCTATTCTAAAGATATGATCATAGAGACAGCATTTAACGCAGGTGGATTAAAGGGAATTTTACTCGGATCCACCGCCCTTCTTGGAGCAGCTATAACTGCTTTCTATATGACGCGTGTAATGATCTTAACTTTCACGAGTCCAAAGCGTTGGGATGAAGATCAACACCCACATGAATCCCCAATTTTGATGTGGGCGCCAATGGCGATACTTGCTATCGGTTCGGTTACATCAGGCTTTTTATTATCACGAGGTAACGCCCTTAAGCATTGGCTTGAACCGCTCTTTGAAGAGCATGGCGAACATCAAGAACTGCTTGCACCGATTGTTGTCTCGGGTTTAACTCTTTTAATGGTTGCCATAGGCGTAGCCAGCGCTGTAATTAAGTATCAACTCTCCGATGTGGACGAGGTAGCTCCCGAAAGCGTTTCAACATTTACGCGCTTTGCACGTCGTGATTTATTACAAGATGACATAAATGAGGCGCTATTTATGCGTCCTGGCCAAGCTATTACATCTGCGCTTGTAAAAATTGATGAACGCGTCGTCGATGGAGCTGTGCGGGGGATTGGGAAGATAGCAATTGGTTCTGGAGCGCAGTTACGCAAAGTTCAAACGGGATATGTTCGCAGCTATGCCGCACTAATCCTGGTGGGTGCAGTTGCTCTGATCGCAGCGATTTGGGTGGTCACGCAATGAACTTACTAACTTTCTCTATGGTGCTGCCGCTAGTTGGAATAGCTGTATTGGTTTTTATACCTAAATCAAAGGTATTGCTCACTAAGCAAATTGCGCTAATAACCACCTTGCTTGTGGCTGCAGTAGGCATATATATGACGATTTCATTTGATCTCGGTGATACCGCATTTCAATTTGTAGAATCACGTGAATGGATTCCAGCTTTTGGCATTAAATATGCGCTAGGTGTTGATGGAATCGCGCTAATCCTAATCTTAATGTCTGTTCTTTTGACCCCTGTAGTGGTCATTGCGGGCTGGAATGAATCTGAGGATGGTCGTTGGAGCCCAAAGGTTTTCTACTCTCTAATCTTGGTGCTAGAGACAATGATGATCGGCGTCTTTGCTTCAACGGATGTCTTTCTTTTTTACGTTTTCTTCGAGGCTATGTTGGTACCGGTCTATTTCTTAATAGGTGGATTTGGTTCAGGAGAGCGTGCCGCAGCAGCAGTTAAATTCTTACTTTACAGTTTATTTGGTGGACTCTTAATGCTCGCCTCAATAATTGGAATCTTCGTAATGGCAACGCGATATGGAAACCGTACCTTCGATATAACAACTTTGTCAGGGTTGCACACGGTACTTACACCAATGATGGAGAATATCTTATTCCTAGGCTTCTTCATCGCATTTGCAATCAAAGCTCCGCTTTGGCCGCTGCACACTTGGCTACCAGATGCAGCTAAGTCAGCAACTCCAGGAACATCAGTTCTTCTCTTAGGCGTTCTTGATAAAGTTGGAACATTCGGAATGATTAGGTATTGCCTAACTCTCTTTCCAAATGCCAGCAAGAGCTTTACCCCATTGATCATAACTTTAGCGGTCATCTCAATCCTTTACGGAGCCTTCCTTGCTATTGGCGCGAAGGATATTAAGCGATTGATTGCCTACACATCTATCTCGCACTTCGGATTTATTACAATGGGAATATTCGCAATGACAACCCAGGGATTTTCTGGCGCAACTCTCTATATGTTTAACCATGGATTCTCGACTGCCGCTCTCTTCCTGGTAGCAGGATTTATGATTGTGCGCCGTAAATCTTCAACTATTTCCGACTTCGGTGGGCTACAGCGCGTAACTCCGATTATGGCCTGGTCATTCTTTATTGCAGGTATGTCGAGTTTGGCTCTACCGGGCCTTTCTAGCTTTGTAAGTGAATTCTTAGTTTTAGTAGGAACTTTTACTCGCTATCCAGTTGCCGCGGTTATTGCCACCTTCGGAATCGTTCTAGCTGCGCTCTACATCTTAATTCCCGTGCAACGAGCCCTTCATGGACCAACGACTCCTGGAAATGAAAATCTTACTGACCTTAATTTGCGCGAGAAAATCGCCATCGCACCGGTAATTGCAATTATTGTTGCCTTAGGTTTCTATCCATCACCATTACTTAAGATCATCAATCCAGCTGCAGCAACTGTGATTTCGCAGCAGGGATTTACCGATCCGGCTCCAACATTAAATGAGGGCAAATAATGATTAATTTTTATTCTCCAACTCTGGAATACTCACTACTTGCCCCAATTTTGATAGTGCTGGGTGGCGCATTAATCGGAGTACTAATTGAAGCCTTTGCCCCAGCAGCATCGCGTACTCGTTCTCAACTATTTATTACCTTGACTTCGTTAGTACTTTCTTTAGCTGCGCTCATTAAGGTGCGCAATGAAGGTTCTGCGAGTGCTGCGATGGAGTCAGTTACTTTCGATGGCGCAGGCGTGTTATTGCAAGCCTCAATCTTGGTGCTGGCAATAATCTCAGTTTTCTTGCTAGCAGATCAAGAGAATTTCACCGCCTTGGCTGCTGCGCTGCCTGGGTCAGAGCAAGAACGTGATTCACTGCGCCAGGATCTTAAAGTAACCGAGATTTATCCTTTAACTTTGTTTGCAGTTGCAGGCATGATGTTATTTCCAGTTGCGACAGATTTAATTACACTCTTCGTAGCGCTAGAAGTTTTATCACTTCCGCTCTATATATTGGCTGGATTATCGCGCCGCCGACGCCTCATGTCGCAAGAATCAGCGCTTAAGTATTTCCTACTAGGTGCCTTCTCATCAGCGTTTTTCTTAATGGGCATCGCATATCTTTATGGATATTCTTCTTCGGTTTCACTCTCAGGTATTCATGCTGCAGTTGTAGGAGGCAGTGGAAACGATATTTATTTGTTACTTGGAATCGCCTTTTTGTCTGTTGGATTATTATTTAAAGTTGGCGCTGTACCTTTTCACGCATGGACACCCGATGTGTATCAAGGCGCACCTACTGCAGTCACTGCTTTTATGGCTGCGGCGACTAAGGTCGCAGCTTTTGGTGCAATGCTCCGTATCTTCTATGTTTGCTTTGCGGAAGCATATTGGCAATGGCGCCCGGCGCTAATTGCGATTGCTCTTGTAACTATGGCTTTTGGCTCACTTGTTGCCATCGCCCAAAAAGATGTTAAACGGATGTTGGCATATTCATCTATCGCGCACGCCGGATTCTTACTAGCTGGAGTAATTTCCCTAAACAAGTCAGGCCTTGATGCAACCATCTTCTACTTATTCGTATATGGAGTCGCAACAGTTGGAGCATTTGCCATAGTTACATTGGTGCGTGATTCAGCTGGTGAAGTAACTGATTTAAATCGATGGAGTGGACTTGGCAAACGTTCACCTTGGGTGGCAACCGCCTTCGCTGGATTCCTCTTGGCATTCGCTGGCATTCCGCTGACTAGCGGATTTATTGGTAAATTCGCGATCTTCTCAGCTGCATATGAAAGTGGCTCTACCGCAATATTGATAACTGGAGTTTTAGCTTCGGCGATCGCCGCTTTCTTCTACATTCGCGTAATTGTATTAATGTTCTTTAAAGATCCAATTGAGGATGGAACTACCGTAGTAATTCCTTCCCTTTTTACTCAAGTAGCAATTACTATTTCAACAGTGATTACTTTTGCTCTGGGTATTTATCCAACTCCTTTGATTAACTTTATTCAAAGCACAGCCCAGTTCATACGCTGATGTCATCTTTTGGTATTCCAGACCTTGACCCCGCACTTGAGGCAGATCTCGCACTGGGTATGCAGGGGGTTGAAGAGCTACTTCGTGAGCATATAAAGGGTGATTATCCGCTCGTTGAGGAAACTTCCCGCCATTTAGTGGCAGCAGGCGGAAAGCGTCTTCGCCCTTTACTTACCTTGATCTCTTCACATTACGGGGACAGCCAGCGCAAAGAGGTTATACCTGCTGCAGTCGTTTGCGAATTAACTCATTTAGCAACTCTCTATCACGATGATGTTATGGATGAAGCACCACTTCGCCGTGGAGTGGAGAGCGCCAACAATCGATGGGGCAATACCATCGCAATTTTGACCGGCGACTATCTATTTTCAAAAGCCTCAGACTTGTTGGCCGATCTTGGTCCGGAAGCGGTTCGCTTACAAGCACGTACCTTTGAGCGCTTAGTTATTGGTCAAATAATGGAGACGCAAGGGCCACAAAATGGGGAAGATCCACTTAAACATTATTTACGTGTTGTTGCGGATAAGACTGGTTCGCTAATTGCGACCAGTGCTCGTTTTGGGGGTCTCTTATCAGGTGCTTCACGCGAAATCACTGAAACATTGACAAAATTTGGTGAGCAAATTGGTATTGCATTTCAATTAGCAGATGATGTAATTGATATCGCCAGTGAATCAAACCAATCAGGTAAAACTCCAGGTACGGATTTACGTGAAGGAGTCCCCACTCTAGTAACTCTAAATGTCTTGGCATCGAATAGAAGCGAAGATGCTGAATTACGCCATCTTCTAAGCGCTCCGATTCATGATGAAAATCAGGTACAGCAGGTATTAAGCGCACTTCGCGTCCATGATGGTTTAAGTAAAGCTCGCGAGCAACTAGCACAAGTGGCTAAACAAGCCCGCGCGGCACTTGGCCCGATGCCACTGGTACCCGCAACCGCGGCATTATTCTCGCTATGCGATGCTGTTATTGACCGATCTACTTGACCGAATCAAATCAAAAGTAAGAATTATCAGCGCCATCCAAATTATGAAAAATCCGACCCAGCGCGAAGTTGGCATAGCTTCGTGATTTACCCACACCCCAATTGCGAATGTTAAAGTCGGTGTTATGTACTGCAAGAGTCCGATTGTTGTAAAAGGTAGTCGAATAGTGGCTCCATTGAATAAAAGAAGTGGAATTGCCGTAACCGCTCCCGCGCCTATCAATAAAATTGTCAGACTCAACCCGTGACCAAATTGCCCCGTTCCCTTGTAACCCAGAAAAAAGATGTAGGCACCGTAGGGGATAAAAGCGAGTGTTGTTTCTATGGCCAATCCCTCTAGAGCACCTAATCCAAGATGTTTCTTTACTAAACCGTAGCTTCCCCAAGACATTGCCAAAGCAAGAGCTACCCATGGCAAGTGACCAAGCGCGAAAGTTAAAACAAGAACTCCTAAAGAGGCAATTGCCACGGATAACCACTGAAGTCGTCGCATTCTCTCTTTTAAAAGTAGAACCCCAAAGGCAATTGTTATGAGTGGATTAATGTAATAACCGAGCGCGGCTTCAACTACATGACCATTAGTTGTTGCCCAGATATAAACCAACCAGTTTATAGAAACTAATACAGTAGATATAAATAACTTTGCTGCCACTTTTGGCCGCTTGAAGGTGGCTAAGGTAGATTTCAACGCGCGAGTTGAGGTTAAAATTATTAGACAGAAAACAGTAGTCCAGATTGCCCGATGAGAAACTATTTCAAGCGAGGCTGCTGGTTTAAGCATGGGCCAATAAAAGGGAAATAATCCCCATAGAACGTAGGCACTTACCCCATAAATCAGGCCAATTTTATCGTTTCGCAATTAACGAAAATTCACGAATTGAACTGCAAAATCCCACTTACCCTCTTTAATCAGCGCCATCGTTGCCTGCAGATCATCGCGACTCTTACTGGTGACTCGTAGTTCATCGCCCTGAATCTGAGATTTAACTGACTTCGGACCTTCATCACGCAAAAACTTCGCGACTTTCTTTGCATTTTCAGTGGAAATACCTTCTTTAAGAGGACAGGATATTTTGTAGATCTTCCCAGAAAGTTGTGGCTCTGCCGGATCTATATGTTTAAGAGACACCCCTCGCTTAATCATCTTATCTTTAACGACCTCGAGTGTTGCCTTTGCGCGCTCTTCCGTATCGGCTTCAATGTTGATCTTCTCGCCAGCGGTCTCAATTTTGGCACCGGTATTTTTAAAATCAAAGCGAGTATCAATTTCGCGGATAGCCTGGTTTATTGCGTTATCTAGCTCCATGCGATCGATCTTTGAAACTACATCAAAACTGCTATCAGCCACAGTGGCCCTCCTAAGAAACGCGGAATTCAGGTGCCTAAGGTACCAACATTCGTAAAATTTTAGCTTCAATCCCTGAGTATATGGGCATTCGATAACGATTCGAAACGGAAAAAGACGATCGTAGGTGGCTCGATAATCCCCACGAGAGCCTAACTATCAGGTTTTGATTATCTTTCATTCTCGCGACCCTATGGAGAATGTGACACTTAAGTTAGGTGATAAACGGATAGGAGCCGGTATTGCTCGATTAATCAGAATAGTTATCTCAACTACTCAGTAAATTCTGGTGATGAAGTAGCATAAATTAGTGGCCATAAAAGTTTTTCTAAAAATTAGCTTGTTGCTCCTTTTATTTGGATGTGTTCCAATTAATTCGGCGAGTGCCCATACAGCCTTGATCAGCTCTATTCCAGCCAGTAAATCTGAATTATCCCAGATACCCAAGGAAGTATCCTTAATATTTGATGAGGAATTAATCAATATTGCAAATGCGAGTTCTATTTCAGTAACAGATTCCTTTGGAAGAGAAGTCACAAAAGGAAAAACTAGGATTTTTGGTAGTCAGGCCAATCGAACTTTAGCGCAATCAAAGGCGACTGGAGTATTTACAGTTTCTTACAGAGTGGTTTCGGAAGATGGGCACGTAGTTAAAGGAAATTATAAATTTACAGTCAAAGAAAAGACTTCTCCACAAGATTTAAACGACAATTCTTCCGAGGAACTATCTCCAGCCGTAGCCGAATCGCCCTTATCTACATCTTTACCTTCACCTTCAAAATCGAATGAAGTAGAGATAACAGAGTTTGGATCAGTTGAAGTTAATGAACTAAGTGGAGATGCCTCATTTATGGAGCAATATGCTGGATATATCTCCCTCGCTATTGGTGTAGTTATTCTGTTCCTAATCTGGAAGAAGAGCCTTAAATAGCCAATTACCCCTCGATATAAATTTGAGGTAACCTAGCGCCCGCCGTAAAAAAATGACCCTGGCGGGTTGCCCGA